>NZ_BAFY01000162.1 GCF_000308555.1 Nocardia cyriacigeorgica NBRC 100375
CACCGAAGTATCCGGCCGACCCGGGCGCCGCGGCACCCTTCACACCGACGGCCTTGGTCCCGGCGAGGGCACCGATACCTGCCGCCGCCAGCAGCGTGCCGCCGGTTGCGGTCAGACCGGAACCACCGCTGCCGACGATCGCCACGGCCGGGGTGACCAGGCGCATCAGCGCGGGTAGCACGAACGCCACGCTGCACAGCAGCACGATCGACACCAGCATGCGCTGGGCCTGTTCGGCGTCCGGCAGGCCGGAGGTGGAGGTCAGCTCGTCGACATGGCCCGCGGTGGTGAACGCGATCATGTAGACGATCGCGGCCACCGGTTTCCACAGCATGAACGCGATGATCCAGCCCACCAGCTTCTGATAGGACTGCTTGCCGGTGTTCATCCCCGAGGCCGCGGCCGCCAACGGCAGCACACCCGCCGCGATCACCAGCAGACCCTGCCGGACGATGGCGAGCACGATCTGGGCCAGCGCGCCGAGCAGGCCGACGATCGCGATGATCAGCACCAGGCCAGGTGAGAAGGCTTGTAGCTTACTGGTTTTCACCATCAGCTCGGCCAGGTTCTTGGCATTGCCATTGGTGGAATCGGTGATGATCCACTCGGCGAAGCGGTCCGAGGCCACCGTGCCGGCGACGATCACCGCGCCGAGCATCCAGGAGCTGAACACCACTCGTGCGAACATCCGGAACGATTCGGCCGCTTCGTTCATCACGGCCCCGCGTCTGGCTTCGGCCAATCTCAGGCCCGAGATCATCACCGAGGCGATGAGCAGCAGGATCTGCACCTGATAGGTGTAGTCGTTGATCTTGGTGAACAACGCTCCGGAATCACTCACGGCCTCGTTGGGCACCTTCATCCAGAAGGTCAGCGCCAGAATGATCGCCTCGCCGAGACCCTTCATCAGCGAATCGACGACCTTGCCGAACGTCGAATCCCACGCCTTGTCCTTCACCGCGGTCGCGGCCTGGCCGGGATGGGAGGCGGCATTGCCCGCCTTACACACCGCCGAGGCCGCGTCACCGAGCGAGACGCCGGGAATGCCGACGTTGTCGAGGGTTTCGTGGATCTCGTTGCATGCCTCGTCGAAGCCGTAGGTCTGGCCGTAGGCCACCGTCGGCGTCGCGATCATCACCGTGAAGACGACCGCGAAGATCGTGACAATACGCCTCACCATGTGAACCCCTCGGTCTCGTGCGGGGAATCGGTCCGGTCCAGCTGTTCGCCTGTCACCCTCGTGAGCTTTCCCTGTGCGTGTGGCCGTCTCGGTACTGCGCAGTGCCGTCACCATGCCGTCCACCCCTCGAGCGTTTCGATGTACTCCGCCGGCGGGTTCTCCGAGGTGGTCGGCTTCAACCGCCAATCGCCCGCGTCCCACACCATGATCATCCGCATCGCCACCCACAACTGCTTGCCGTCCACCACCTGTGCGCGGGTGGCCAGCCGCACGATGGCCATATCCTCGGCGTAATCGTCGACCTTGAACGCGTCGGAGGCGACGAAATACCGAGTCACGCTTTCCGGCTGTTGTTCGGGCAGCCGGTCGGCCTCCAGCGCGCGGTCGTAGGCCGCGATCTGCTGCGCCGAGACCCGCACCTGACGCACATAGAGGTCACGGTGTGCCGGGCGGGCGTTGAGCCGGTAGGTGATCTGCGCCGCGGCCAGCGCCGCACCCTGCGGGGTGTGCGCGTAGCCGACCGCGAGACCGTCTTCGATGCGGGTCGGACCGTCGGAGGTGGAAAACGGCACCGACGCGCCGTACACCCGCTGCCAACCGCGCGGTTGCCTGGTTCCGGCAGGCGCCGCGGTCAGCCAGTCCGGGTCCGAGGGCTTGGCCTGCGATTCCGGATTCTGCGGAAGTGGCTGTCCCGCAGGGTTGTTCGGGATGTCGACACGGCGGCCGAAGATGTCGACCTCCGGTTCGGCGAAACCCTCCGCTCCCGGTCCGTCGACCACCGAGACGCTGCCCCGGCCCGCGGGCTCGTCATCGCCGCCGACATAGACGAAGACCCCGACGATCACGATGAGCGTCAGCACCGCGGCCGAGGCGACGAGGCCGAAGGAGACGCGGTCGCGCGCGTACGGCTCCTTCTTCTCGCTCACTGTGGTGCCTCCAATATCACGATATCGCTGGGTAATTCGTCGATGTCGTCGACCGCGGGTTCGGTCGAGTCCGGGTCGGGCAGCCGTAACCTCCAGTCTTCGCCGAACCATTCGACGACGGTGTGGTTCACCGCCATCGAACTGTCCGAATACTCGGTATAGACGTCCACGGTGGAGCGTTCATCGGTGTACCCGGTGATCTTGTAGCCGAGCAGACGCGGGGCGTACTCCCGCGACGCGGGTCCGGTGATGGACAGCAGCAGCCGGTTCACGACCCATTCATCCTTGCCGGGACCGGGCAGCACCTCCGCGGCGACGACTTTCGGCCACTGGCTGTCGGTGGCCACCGACAGCCGCACCGTGTGGGTGATGGCGGCGACCGCGGCGCCGGGTGGCGAATGATCGAAGCCGGTTGCCGCGCCGTCGGATTCGCGCGCGGGCCCCTCATCGGTGTGCGGCAGGGCCACACCCTGGAAAGGTTCCCAGCGCACGTTCGACGGTGGCGTGGACAGATCGGGGCCCTCGTTACCGCCGCCCGCGCAGCCGACCGCGGCCAGCAGCATCGTCGCGGCGAACGCGCCCGCGGCGGGGCCGCGGGCACCACGCCACCTCGCCTGCCGGCAGACGGACGCACACACTGTGGAGTTCATCGGCTGGTGAGTCTCTGATCGATGCCGTCGGCTCATGCAGGCAGAAAGGCCAGCGCGATACCGGAGGCCGTGCTGGCCACCCCCGCGCCGAGCAGACTCATGAGGACGCCGTGCGAGGAGTCGTTCATCGCCAGGTCGCCGCGGAACGCGATCCACAGCTTGCCCGCCGAGACGATCATCCAAGCCAGGCAACCGATGAGCACGAACCACAGCAGCCAGTTGAGCAACTGCATGATCGGCTCCACGACCTCGGCCGGCATCTGCTTGTAGGCCAGCAATTCCATGGCCCGCACACTGGACATCGTCGACCTCACGTCCCGATGACGGCGTTCATGATGGTGCCCGCGCTGGTGGCGACGACACCGCCGATCATGGCGCCCGCCACCATCTTCGGCGATTCCAGACCACCGCCGGTCCACTTCTCCCAGGCGAATTTACCGCCGGCATAGGTGATGCCGCAGATACCCGACAGCAGCACGAACCAGGTCAGGTAGCGCACCAGCTGCAGGATCTTCTCCGACCCGGGAGGCGCCTCGGGTGTCGGATTGCCCACCTGGGCGAGAACGGTGCCGTATGTGTCCTGCACGGCGAGGAGGATCGTGCTCATCGGGTGCCTTTCTCGTTGGGTGGAGGGGTGGATATCGACGGCATCGCACGCGATTCGCTCATCAGTGCCCCGGTGGGTTGGTCACGGGTGGCCGGTCCCATCCCGGTGCGGCGGGCGGAGCGCCGTTCGGCCCCCACGCACCGGGTGCCGGCTGCTGCGCGTGCCAACCCGATGGTCCGGCGTGCGGACCGGGCGGCGGAACCGGATGCGGGCCGGCCGCATTCCAGCCGGGCGGCTGTCCCGGCGCCGCCCACCCCGGTGGAGCGGGCGGCGCGGGCGCACGGCGCCGATCGGAGTTCGACCCTCGGACCAGGACGAAGACCACCACCCCGATCGCGGCCAGCGGAAGCCCGATCAGCAGCGCCCAGAACCCCCAGCGGCTCGCCTGCAAGCCGGCATCCGGCGCGGGCGGCGCTTCCGGCGTCGGGTTGCCGATCTGCGCCAGGATCGCCTGCGCCCCCTCGTGCAACGACAAGACCGTACTCATCGCATCCCCTCCTCGTTCGCCTCGTCGGCGATGCTCGCGCGGGCGGCCGCGACGATCTCGGCTCCGAGATCACGCACCTCCAGCGGAACTTCGTCGAGCGGGTCGATCCGGCGTTTCTTCAGCGGCGGCTCCACCCCCGGCGCCCAAACCGGCAGCTTCTCCGGTTCGACGAGGGTCCATTCCTCGTACCACGGCACCTGCCACATCCGCCCGGCCAACGAGCCGACGACCTCGCGGTAACGGCGGATCTCGGCGGGCATGCGGCCGGGGCGCGCCGCGACGGTGATCAGCCCGAGCACCTCCGACGGACCGGCGAAACCGGCATGATGCTGACGCAGCAGATCATGGGCGCGGGTCAGGCCGGCGATGGTCTCCCGGCACACCAGCACGACGAACGGCGATTCGCGGTCGAAGACGCCGGGCCAGCGGCGGCCCGAATCCGCCGCGGGCGCAAGCACGTGCGCGAGGCTACTGGCTCCCGCGCCACCGTGCACGCCGAGCAACCAGACCAGCGGCGCACGCCCGGCACCGGGCACCGGGCGGTCCCAGATGGGGGCGCGCCGCGACTCCGGCGGGGCGATCACCCCGGCCGGTGCGGGTTCGGGTTTGCGGCGGCGAAGATTCATGGCGGCGGTCATGATGCCACCCCGGCGAGAAGACGCCCATACGCTCGACGGGTCTGATCGTCGAGCGAGATGTGCCGCACGAGTTCACCGCGCGCCAGATGCGTGTCGTAAGGGATTTCCACGATGTCGCGGACCCAGCCCGACAGATGTTCACGCAAATGGTCGGCAACTCGGGAATCGACGCCGGGCTGCTGATGCGAGATGACGATGGTGGTGTCGCCGACGATACCGCTACCCGGCCCGTCGACGGCGTCGCCGAACTCGTCGTCGAGCCATTCCAGCGTGACGCGCAGCCGATTGGCGGCGTCGGTGCGCGCCGGAATGGCAAGTACCAGAGCGACATCCGCGTCATCGAGCAACGGCCGCAGCTGACGTCCGGCAATCGGATGGCCACCGTCGTAGACGGCGGTGTAGCCGGCGTCGTCAATGGCGCGGGCGACCGTGAGATAACTCGCACGCCTGCGCAGCGGTGCGGCGTCGCGCCACAGCAATCCGAACCCGGAGGTGGAGCGCGACAGGCATTCCTTCAGCGGCGCCGGTTCGTCGTCCCCGCGCCCGTACAACCACGACTGCAGGCTGATCGGATGCAGGTGTTCGTCGGCGCCACGCAGCCCGAGATCACTGCCGGCGGCGGTCGCGTCCACCGCGACGGTCTGCGCCCCCGACAACGCGAGCTCACCCGCCAGCCCCAAGGCCGTCGTGGTGGTCCCGGCACCGCCGCAGCCGCCCACCACCAGGACCGGCCGATGCCCCGCGCGTCCGCCGCGGGTGGATCCGCGCTCACCGCGCAACCGCACCACCGGAGCCTTTCTGCGCCCGGAGCGGTCCGACGGTGCGTCGGCATCCGGCGCATCGTCGAGCCATCGGCTCCAGTCGTCTCCCATCGCTCTGCTCTCCCTCTATCCGGCCGTGATACCCGTGATGAGGGTGCGGCCGCCGATCACCGCGGTGGTGACCATCTGCTTGCTGTAGGTGGCCGGTTGGCCATCGGGCCGGTATTCGGTGACTTCGACCGAGTAGCGGCCCTGCTCGAGGGTCACGATGCGTACGCAGTGCGTGGTGCCCTCGGCG
This sequence comes from Nocardia cyriacigeorgica NBRC 100375, assembly GCF_000308555.1. Classification (GTDB taxonomy): domain Bacteria; phylum Actinomycetota; class Actinomycetes; order Mycobacteriales; family Mycobacteriaceae; genus Nocardia; species Nocardia cyriacigeorgica. The sequence continues at coordinate 5,548 of NZ_BAFY01000162.1, forward strand.
ATGCTGTCGATGCCGCGCTGGATGACCGAGGCAGGCGAGACCGGCGCGTCCGGGGCGACGACTTCGCGCGCCAGCACGGCGGATCGGTCCACGTAGTAGGCGTATTGGAAGCGCAGGATCGCGTCGGGGCCGGATTCGGTGCCGCCGGCCTCCGCGCTGCGCACGACCTCGTCGGTGCGTTCGGTCGGGCACCGCTGCGCCGGTCCGGCGGCGGAATCGGAGCTGCCCGCGGCGAACTGGACCGCGGTGTCGTCGGCGGCGCGGCGCTCGCCGGAGCCGCCGAGCAGATACAGCACCCCGGCTGCGGCGGCGGCCAGCAGCAGCACGGTCGCGATCAGGACGACCAGCGCCCGCGCCCTGCCGCCACCGGGGCGCTTGCCCGCACTGCGCAGATCACGCGCGGCACCGAGGCGGACCGGTTCGGCGATCTCCTCCGGATCGTCGTCGGGCCACGGGAACCGGACCACGTCACCGTTGCGCGGGGTGTAATCGTCGTCGGGGCCGGGGGCGCGGTCGGCCACCCAGTCCGACCAGCCGCCGGTGAATTCGCTGCGCCGCACGGGCGGCTCGGGGGGCGCGACGGGTTCCTCATCGTGGATGTAGTCGGGGTACCTCGCCGGGCCGTCGTCCTCGTCCGCGACCGGCGCGCTCTCCTCGGCGGGGCGCGCCGGGGCGCTCGACCCGGTATCCGGCTCGAGGGCGTCGTACCAACGATCGAGATGTTTGTACGACTTCAACATTCCCCCATTCCCGCAGATCGGGGCGCGTGGTGTCGCATCGTCGAACCCTCTCGGCGATCAGTTCGTGGAGAACGGGTAGGTGGTGGATGTGTCGGGTCGTTCGGTCGTCGCGATCGGTTCGATGGTTCGGTCCGCAGTCGCGCCGCCAAAGGAGGCGCCGTCGACTCCTGTCCCAAAGGGGAATTGTCCCGTACCCGATTGGTCAAGTGAAGTCGACGCGCCGGGGCCGGGCTCGGCGAATCCCGGCGCGGGCGCCCGCGGGGCGTCCTGCGCGGTCTCCGAGCCCGGCTGGGGCGCTGTATCGGAACCGAAGGTGCCGGCCAGATCCCTGGCGGCGGCGGCGAACCAGTCGGCCACGAACTTCGTCGGGGCGTCGCCGTCGGCCGACACCGTCGCCGTGCCGTAGGCACCGTGACGCTGGACGGTATCCCAATAACGCACCCATGTGGTGGTATTGAGCAGTTCTTTGTTGTCGGTGATGTTCTGCACCACGGCGTCGAAGGCCTGATTCACCAGGCGCACGCCGGTGGTGGGTGGGATGAGCTGCGGAATGGCGCCCACCAGTTTGGTGCCGAGCGCGAGCAGCGCGGCGGGCGGGTTGCTCAATCCCGCGGTGGCCAAGTCGGCGAGGGCGGCCGGGTTCAGCACCGTACGCACCACGGTGACCACCGCGTTCAGCCCGATCATGCCCACCTTGAGCAGGGCGCGCAGGGCGGCCGGGATGTCGAGCGGAGTACGCGGGTCGGCGGCGTCGGCCAGGCGCTGGGAGATCGATTTCTTCGGCGAGATCGACAGACTCGCCAGCGAATTGCCCTGGATGTCCTCGTTGACCACCTTCGTGGCGGTTTTGATCGAGGTGTAGGCGAGGGCCTGGGCGACCGAGACCAGCGAGGCGATCGGATCGCCGCCGCTGAGCTTGGCCTGCCCGGCGATATTCGCCACCGCCTTCAAGATGGGCGCACCCTCGGGGGCATCACAGGCGAGATCGCCTGCCGCGCAGAAACTGGCCACACGGCCGGTGAGCGCGCCGAAATTCTCGGCCTTGTCGCGCTCGGGACCGATGCCGCCACCGCTGGCAGGCGCCTGCGGCAGCGCCACGATCCGCGCGAGCTCCTCGCCGTCGGTCCCCGGCGCGGCGTCGGGCGTGGCCTTACCGGGAGCACCGGGAAACAGCGGGGCGCCGGGATTGCGGGTGGGATCGGCGAACAGAGCTACCGCGGCGACCTTTTCGGGCGGGAGCACGCCGGTCCCCTGCCCGACCTCCTGGGCGAAGATCGAGGCGACGTGCGCGCCCTGGGAGTAGCCGACGATGCCGAAGCGGGTGTTCGGGCAGCGTTCGGCGACCGAGGACGCCATGCTGCGCAGCCTGGACAACCCCCCGGCAACCGACTCCGAATACGGCACGACCGCACCGCCGGTGGCACCGCCGAATCCGGATTCGTAAGGCACATAGGCGCGCTCGACGAGCCCCTCATCTGGGGCTTCGGCCATCATCGGCATGAACACCGTCGACAGCATTCCGGTGTCGGTGGTGGGTGCGGCATCCGGGGACGACTGGCCGGTGCCCTGAATTCCCAAGGCGTACAGGGCTGGACAGCTATCTATCGGCAAATTCGTCGACGGGCCCGCGACATTCGGTGCCTGCGCCGCCGCCGTACCGCCCGCGACCGTAGCGGCGGTAGCGGTCGACACAGCGACGGTGACCGCGACCAGCAGCCCCGAAAATCGTGTCGTGCATCCAGCCATAGCGACCCGCAATCCGTATTGCAGAAGTTACCTGAGCGCCGTGAAACGCAATAGACCGTAACAGATTCCGGCTATCACCGCTGAAGCGGAGGAAAGTTTACATGGCGCACCGTCGACCTCGGTGACGCCACGGCGCGGCGATGCGAAACAGTGCCAAAGTTTCCGAACTCGTCGACGCGCTTGCCAAGCCCCCATGACATGCGCACACGCCGCGCCGAGCCCTATCACGGGACGGCGCGACCCCACGTGGGCCTGCCGATCCCCCGTCACCGACCGCTGTGTGGGGAGCTGATTCAGGCCGCGGAGGTCACCCGATAGACGTCGTACACGCCTTCGACGTTGCGCACGACGTTGAGGATGTGGCCCAGGTGCTTGGGATCGCCCATCTCGAAGGTGAACTTGCTGATCGCCACGCGGTCGCCGTGGGTGGCGACCGAGGCGGACAGGATGTTGACCTTCTCGTCGGCGAGCACCTTGGTGACATCGGAGAGCAACCGGGTACGGTCGAGCGCCTCGATCTGGATGGCCACCAGGAACACCGACGACGGCGACGGCGCCCACTCCACCTCGATGATGCGTTCGGACTGTGCCTGCAACGAACCGGCGTTGGTGCAGTCGACCCGGTGCACGCTCACCGCGCCGCCGCGGGTCACGAAGCCCATGATCTCGTCGCCCGGCACCGGCGTACAGCATTTGGCCAGCTTGGCCACCGTGCCCTCGGCGCCGGGAATCAGCACGCCGGCGTCACCGGAGATGCGCTGGCGGGACGGGGTGGTCGACGGCGTGGAACGCTCGGCGAGTTCGTTCTCCACATCGCCGATGCCGCCGAGCTGGGCCATCAGCCGCTGGACGACGTGATGCGCGGAGACCTGATGTTCACCGACCGCGGTGTAGAGCGCGGAGATGTCGGTGTAGTGCAGCTCCTTGGCGACGGCGTTCATCGCGTCGACGTTGAGCAGCCGCTGCAGGGGCAGCCCGACCCGGCGGACTTCCTTGTTGATCTGCTCCTTGCCGCTTTCGAGCGCCTCTTCGCGGCGTTCCTTGGCGAACCATTGGCGGATCTTGGCCTTGGCGCGCGGGGAGACCACGAAGCTCTGCCAGTCGCGGCTGGGGCCGGCATTCTGCGCCTTCGAGGTGAACACCTCGACGACCTCGCCGTTCTCCAGCTGCCGTTCCAGCGCCACGAGCCTGCCGTTGACGCGGGCGCCGATGCAGCGGTGCCCCACCTCGGTGTGCACCGCGTAGGCGAAGTCCACCGGGGTGGACTTCTGCGGCAGCGTGATCACATCACCCTTGGGGGTGAACACGAAGATCTCCGGCGCCTTCAGGTCGAAGCGCAGCGACTCCAGGAACTCCGCCGGGTCGGCGGCCTCACGCTGCCAGTCGAGCAGCTGGCGCATCCACGCCATGTCGTCGACCTCGGCGGTATCGCTGGAATGCTTGCCGCGGGTCTCCTTGTACCGCCAGTGCGCGGCGATGCCGAACTCGGCGGTGCGGTGCATGTCCTGGGTGCGGATCTGCACTTCCAGCGGCTTGCCGTCAGGGCCGACGACGGTGGTGTGCAGCGACTGGTAGACGCCGTATCGTGGCTGGGCGATGTAGTCCTTGAACCGGCCGGCCATCGGCTGCCACAGCGAGTGCACCACGCCGACGGCGGCGTAGCAGTCGCGCACCTCGTCGCACAGGATGCGGATGCCGACCAGGTCGTGGATGTCGTCGAAGTCCTTACCCTTGACGATCATCTTCTGATAGATCGACCAGTAATGCTTGGGCCTGCCCTCGACGATGGCGTTGATCCGGCTGGCGGCCAGCGTATTGACGATCTCGGCGCGCACCTTGGCCAGATAGGTGTCGCGCGAGGGCGCGCGGTCGGCGACCAGGCGCACGATCTCGTCGTACTTCTTGGGATGCAGGATCGCGAACGCGAGGTCCTCGAGCTCCCATTTCACGGTAGCCATGCCGAGCCGGTGCGCCAGCGGGGCGATGACCTCCAGGGTCTCCTTGGCCTTCTTGGCCTGCTTCTCCGGCGGCAGGAACCGCATGGTGCGCATATTGTGCAGCCGGTCGGCCACCTTGATCACCAGCACGCGCGGATCCCGTGCCATCGCGATGATCATCTTCCGGATGGTCTCGGCCTCGGCCGCCGCGCCCAGATTGACCTTGTCCAGCTTGGTGACGCCATCGACCAGGTGCGCGACCTCGGCACCGAAATCCGCGGTGAGCTGCTCGAGCGAGTAGCCGGTGTCCTCCACGGTGTCGTGCAGCAGGGCGGCGACCAGCGTGGTGGTGTCCATGCCCAGTTCGGCCAGGATGTTGGCGACGGCCAGCGGATGCGTGATGTAGGGATCGCCGGATTTACGGAACTGCTTGGCGTGGCGTTCGTCGGCGACGTCGAAGGCCCGCTGCAACAGCGTGAGATTCGCCTTCGGATAGAGCTCGCGATGCACCGTGGCCAAGGGCTCCAGCACCGGTTTGACCGCCGCGATACCGCGCTGACCGGTCATCCGCCGGGCCAACCGCGCCCGAACCCGCCGCGACGCCGAGGTCGGCACCGCCGCCGCACCGGGCTGGCGCACCACACCGGGATTGGGGCCTGGGGTCGCGGGTCGCGCCGGCTGAGCCGCTGCACCATCGGACGAGGTGGCCGGCGCACCGCCGGGCCGCGAGGCAGCCGATTGCTCGACATTCGCCTCGCCCAGATGCTGAGTCATGCCACCACCTCTCCACGCCGCAGCCGGAACCTCATCCGACCACCGCAACCTCCCAGACCATCAACTCTAGCCTTCGCCATGCCGGGCCGTCCGGCAACAGGTTGCCAAGCTGTTTTTCTGGCACCGCCGTACCGAAGTACAACGCTCAAACGGCGGACCGGTCTTCCCGGCGTCCGAGCATGACGGCGGATCGACTGAACAAGGTATGGCGGGGTCTCATCGTGGACCGGGCGCTGTGGCACAGCGTCCGGTCCACGGATGCCGTCGATTCGCTGCGATGGCGACGATCAGACCGTGACGATGGCCGACAGCGGGTAGTCACCCTGCCGCTTGCGCCCGCCCAGCGCTTCCAGCTCCAGCACTACCGCGGCCGCGACGATCTCCGCGCCGGCCTGGGTGAACAGGTCGGCGGCCGCGGCGAGGGTGCCGCCGGTGGCGAGGACGTCGTCGAGGAGCAGGACGCGGCGGCCGGTCAGGGCGACGCCGTCGGCGGGGATTTCCAGGGCCGCTTTGCCGTATTCGAGGTCGTATTCGCGGGTGACGACCGGGGGCGGCAGTTTGCCTGCCTTGCGGACGGCGATGACGCCGGTGCCGAGGGTGGCGGCGACGCCGGCGCCGAGCAGGAAGCCGCGGGCGTCGACGGCCGCGACCAGGTCGGCGTCGGGGGCGCTGGCGGCCAGGCAGTCGATGACGGTGCGGAAGCCTTCGGGGTCGGCGAAGACCGGGGTGAGGTCGGCGAAGCGGACGCCGGGCTCGGGGAAGTCATCGCACCAGCGGGTCAGTTGCCCGACGATCTGCGCGGCCTTGCTGGTCCGCTCGGCGACTGCGTCGTCGGATTCGATCGCCGCGTGCTTGCTCATCGACACCTCTCCATAGTCACATCACCCACAACACCGGTCACCGCTTCAGTACCCACCGGTCCATGTTCCAACCGGTACCCGCCTGGGTGGGGGCCGCGATGCCATTCTGCAAACCGCTGCCGAAGGCGATGGTGCGCGGCGTGGCGAACAACGGGATGCTCGGCAGCTGCGCCCACAGCAGGCTCTCGGCCTCGGTGAGCAGATTCAGCCGTGTGGTCGAGTTGTCGTCGGCCGCAAGCTGATCGGTGATCGCATCGTAACGGCCGTTGCCGAATCGCCCGAAATTCAGTCCGCTACCGGTCCGCAACGCGCTGGTCGCCGCCACCCCGTCCAGCGAGCCCGCCGGACCGGGGACGCTCGCGGTGCTGCCGAGCACCGCGTCCACCGCGCCCGCGGCCAGCTGCGCCGGACGGAAATCGGGGGCGCCGGCGTCCACGACGGTAATACCTGCGGGTTTGCAGGATTCGGCGATCTTGGCCACGGTGCGGCCGCGGCGGTCGTCGGGGGTCTGATAGCCGACGCGGATGGTCAGCGCCTGGGTGCCCGCGAGAGCCCCTTTCGCACCCTCGATGTCGGCTGCGAGGAAAGGCTCGGCCGCACCGGTAACAGCCGGATAGTAGAGCGAATCCTGTTGGACGATATGGGTGTTCAGCGGACCGGAACCGAGGCCGGACTCCGGCGCCTCGGGGACCTTACCGATCTCATCGAACAGGGCACGGCGCGGTACGCACAGCGCGAAGGCCCGCCGGGCCTCGACCGAGGAGAGTGCCCCGCCGGTCGACAGCACCAGCTGCTCGGCCCCACGACCCGGCACCTGTTGTACCTCGAAACCGCCCAGATCGAGCCCGGTCACCGACCCGGCCCCGATATCGACGACGCTCACCGCACCCTCGGCCACCTTGGCCGCCAGATCCGTGGACTTCGGCCACACCACCACGCGACCGGTCTCGGGCTTGTTGCCCCACCAGCGTTCGTTGGCCACCAACACCAGACCCTCGTCCTCGGTGAAGGATTCGATCCGGTAGGGCCCCGACGACGGGAACCGGCTCACGTCCAGCTCGCCGGGGGCCAGCGTCCAGCCGGTGTTCCAGAAATCGGCCAGTCGTTGCATGGCGCCGGGATCGCCGGATTGCATGGCCGACACCACATTGGGCACGTTCGCCGCCTGCGCGGCGATATGCGCCGGCATCAGCTCACCGGCGGCGAACAGATTGCGCCACGGCAGGTAGCGGCGGTCGGGCCGGAACACCACGGTCGCGTCCTTGGACCCGGGCAGGCATTCGATCCGCTCGATGTCCTCGTATCCGGCGGTGGTCGCGGCGTCGAACAGCGGCACCGGGCCGCCGTCGCCGGGCCGGGTGAATCGCCCGCTGCGGGCTGCCCAGGCCAGCACCAGATCATCGCAGGAGGTGGGCACCCCGTCGGAGTACACGCCGTCGGGGTTGAGCCGGTACTGAATGGTCTGCGACTCCCCCGGCACCTCTTTGGCGGTGCCGACATCGGTGTCGGCGACCTGCTGGCCGTCGGGACCGGTGTAGAAGAAGCCGGTCAGTACCCGGCCGAACACCGCGGTGGCGCCGGTACTCGCGCCGAGCGTGCTGCCGCCGTTGTAGCTGGCGACAGCCGCGTCGACGGCGAATCCGATGGACGGGACCTGGCTCTCACTCGAACATCCGGCCACCAGCCCGGCCGCCACCGCCGCGGCGGACGCGGCCGCGAGCAGACGATGTGGCCGGCGCCGGAATCCTCGCGGCTCTCGCATGACCCGACCCCCTGTCGTCAGTGGTTCTTCCGGTGTCGTTTTCCGCTCGGCCGGGCTCCGGGCCGCGGCCCGGTATCGCGGGTGCGCCGCGGAGTCTCTGGGGTGTCGCGACCGGCCGGTGCCGCGCGGCGTGCGCCCGCCCCGGCCTTGGCGCCCGCGCCGGAGCGCTTGGCCAGCACCTTCTTGGTGTGCGCGGCCACAGGTCCGAAGCGTTCCTTGATCGACACCAGCACCGGGACGGCGAAGAAGATCGACGAGTACGCACCGACGATCATGCCGACCAGCTGCACCAGCGCCAGATCCTTCAGTGTGCCCACACCGAGCAACCACACCGCGATGACCAGCATGCCGATGATCGGCAGGATGCCGATGACGGTGGTGTTGATCGACCGCATCAGGGTCTGGTTGGCGGCCAGGTTGGCCTGTTCGGCGTAGGTGCGTCTGGTCAGGTGCAGCACCCCGCGGGTGTTCTCCTCGACCTTGTCGAACACCACGACGTTGTCGTAGAGCACGAAGCCGAGGATGGTCAGCAGACCGATCACCGCGGCCGGGGTCACCTCGAAACCGACCAGCGAATAGATGCCCGCGGTGACGATGAGGTTGAAGAACAGCGATGCGATCGCGGCGATGGACATATCGCGTTCGAAGCGGATCGCGATGTAGATCATCGTCAGCACGACGAAGACCAGCAGCGCGATCACCGCCTGCCGGGTGATCTGGCTGCCCCAGGTCTCGCTGATCTCGGCGATGCTGATCGCGTTGCGCGTCACCTCGCCGTCGGCGTTCTTGGGCTGGAATTCATCGAACAGCGCGGTCTGCAGGGCCGCGGTCTGCTCGAGGTCGAGAGTCTCCGAGCGCACCTGGATGGTGGCCGATGCGCCGGAACCGACCTTCTGCACCGTCACCGGCTCATGGCCGATGGTCTCGGTGTAGACGTCTTCGACCTGCTGGGTGGTCGCGGTGTCGCTGGCGGGCAACTGGATACGCGAACCGCCGGCGAAGTCGATGCCGAGGGTGAACCCGCGTACCGCGATGCTCAGGATCGACAGCAGCAGGAAGATCGCGCTCAGTGTGTAGAACAACCGCCTGCGGCCGACGATCTCGAAACCACCGGTGCCGGTGTAGAGACGTTCGAAGAAGCTGTGGCTCGGGGCGGGCGCCCGGTTGGGGGCGTCGGGCTCCAGGGTCGGGCTCGAGGTGCTCATCGTGCGGTCTCCTTCACCAGCGCCGGTCCACCGGCGCCGCGTTCCCTGGCAATCTGCTGGATCACACCCAGGCCGTTCACCGACGGCTTGGCCCAGAACGGCGAGCGCGACGCCAGCATCATCAGCGGCGCGGTGACCAGGTAGAGCACGATGACGTCGAGCACGGTGGTGAGGCCGAGGGTGAAGGCGAAGCCCTTGACCTGCCCGGCGGCCAGGATGTAGAGCACGACGGCGGCAATGAGGCTGACCGTCTTACCCGAGAGGTTGGTGCGCTGGGCGCGAGCCCAGCCACGTGGCACCGCGGACCGGAAGCTGCGGCCCTCCCGCATCTCGTCCTTGATGCGTTCGAAGAACACCACGAACGAGTCGGCGGTCATGCCGATACCGATGATCAGACCGGCGATACCGGCCAGGTCGAGGGTGAACCCGATCCAGCGACCGAGCAGCACGATCAAGCCGTACACCGCCACACCGGCCGCGACCAGCGACAATCCGGCCAGGAAGCCGAGCATGCGGTAGTAGAGCAGGCAGTACAGCAACACCACGACCATGCCGATGGCACCAGCGATCAGACCCGCGCGCAGCGAGGACAGGCCGAGGGTCGCGGAGACGGTCTCGGCCTCGGAGGTCTGGAACGACAGCGGCAGCGAACCGTACTTCAGGGTGTTGGCCAGTTCCTTGGCGCTGGAGGCGGTGAAGTTGCCCGAGATCTGGGTGCTACCACCCTGCTGCGGGCCCTGCTGCACCACCGGCGCGCTGACCACCTGCGAGTCGAGCACGAACGCCACCCGCTTGTAGACGTACTCGCCGGTGAGGTCGGCCCATGCGTCGGAACCGCTGGACTTGAACTCCAGGGTCACCTCGTGGCGTGCCTGCTGCTGGTTGAGGCCGGAGGTCGCGTCCTTGATCTCCTGGCCGTCGATGCGGCTGGGGCCGAGCAGGT
>NZ_BAFY01000161.1 GCF_000308555.1 Nocardia cyriacigeorgica NBRC 100375
ACAGGCCGTAGGAACGGCGCTCGTAGGTGTCGAGGTTCGTCATCGCGGAATGGTGCTCCTGCCGAGGTCGGGTGAGCGGTTGGCCCAGCGGTCGCCCGCGACATCACCCATGACTTGATCTGCCCGGTTCATCCCGGAGGTCGCGGCCCTGGCCGCGCCGATCCGGCCCGCCGCGCGCGCCGCACCGGACGGTACTCCGGCCGCGCCCGCCGGTGCGCCGGAGGCCCGGGGCGGTTGGCCCGCAGCACCTCCGCCG
>NZ_BAFY01000160.1 GCF_000308555.1 Nocardia cyriacigeorgica NBRC 100375
GGACCATCCGTTCAACACGCTGTCGGTGGCGCTCGGCGCCGAAGCCACCTTCGCCGCGCGGGCGCTGGATTCCGATCGCGCCGGGCTCACCGAGGTGCTGCGCGCGGCGACAGCGCACCGGGGCGCCTCGTTCGTGGAGATCTTGCAGGATTGCCCGATCTTCAACGATGGATCCTTCGATGTGCTGCGTCGGGGCGACAGCGAGTCCCGGCTGATCCCGCTGCGGCACGGGCAGCCCATCGTCTTCGGCGCCGACGGTGAATTCGCTGTCGTGCGTGCGGATTTCGGTCTCGCGGTGGCACGGACCGCCGAGGTCGCCGAGGGCGAGATCATCGTGCACGATGCGCACACCGACGCGCCCGAATACGCCTATGCCCTGTCACGGCTGTCGGATCAGGGTCTGGAGCACGTCGTCACCGGCGTTTTCCGCGACGTCACCCGGCCCACCTACGACGATGCCGTGCGCGCCCAGACCGCGGCGGCCAAGCGGGGCCGGCGCGCCGACCTGCAAGAACTGCTGACCGGGACCGAAACCTGGACGGTCTGAGCGGCGGCTCAGGCCGGTTTGGCGAATCCCAGATCGATCACCGCGTTGCGTTCGGCGGCGAGTTCGGCGACCGAGGCGTCGATCCGCGCGCGGGAGAACTCGTCGATCCACAGATCCGGCACGATGGTGTAGCCACCGTGGGCGCAGGTCACCGGGAACGAGCTGATCAGGCCCTCGGGCACACCGTAGGAGCCGTCGGAGGGCACCGCCATCGATACCCAGTCGCCCGTGCTGCCGAGCACCCAATCGTGGATGTGGTCGATCGCGGCGCTGGCGGCACTGGCGGCCGAGGAGGCACCGCGGGCCTGGATGATCGCGGTGCCGCGCTGCTGCACGGTGGGCAGGAAGTCATCGCGCACCCAGTCGCGGTCCACCACCTCGAGCGCCGGACGGCCGGCGACGGTGGCATGGGTGAGGTCCGGGTATTGGGTCGCCGAGTGGTTGCCCCAGATCGCCACCCGCTCGATCGCCGCGGCCGCGGCCCCGGTTTTCTTGGCCAGCTGGGCGATGGCCCGGTTGTGATCGAGGCGGGTCATCGCGGTGAACCGCTCGGCGGGCACATCGGGGGCGTTGGACATGGCGATGTAGGCGTTGGTGTTGGCCGGGTTGCCCACCACGAGCACCTTGACGTCGTCGGCGGCACTGGCATTGATCGCGGCGCCCTGATCGGTGAAGATCGGCCCGTTGGCGGCCAGCAGGTCCGAGCGTTCCATGCCCGCGGTGCGCGGGCGAGCGCCGACCAGCAGCGCGATATTCGCGCCGTCGAATCCCTCCCAGGGATCGTCGCTGATGTCGACCGATTCCAGCAGCGGGAAGGCGCCGTCCTCGAGTTCCATCGCGACACCTTCCAGCGAGGCCACCGCGGCCGGAATCTCGAGCAGGCGCAGCCGGATCGGGGTGTCGGGGCCGAGCATGGCGCCGGAGGCGATCCGGAAGAGCAATCCGTAGGCGATCTGGCCGGCCCCGCCGGTCACGGCGACGGTCACGGGCGCGGGTCGGGCGGCAGCACTCACAGCGACTCCTCAGCGGTCGGCCGGATGATCTGGCGTTTTCCACCCTAGCCAGCCGCACAGCCGGAATCGGCCGACCGTGAGGTAACAGACACCTCAGCTCAGTTCGGCCACTTCGCTATCGGTCAGCACCACCGGCGAGACGTAGTCCTTGGCGCGGGCGAGGGCGACGGCGCGATAGAGCGGGCGCTCCCCCAGCCCGGCATCGCGGGCCTCGGCCCGCAACTGGTGCACCAGCATGCCCGAGACCGCCACCGCCGTCGCCAGATGGCTGCTGGCCAGCGCGTCGGCCAGTTTGCGCAGGCCGAGCAGGTGCAGTTCGCGGCCGCTGCCCGCGTCGGTGTACATCGCCAGCGGGATGATCTGGGTGTCGGGCCCGGCCGTCACCCGCAGCACGATCCGGCTCAGCCGGCCCGGATACACCAGGATCTCCACCCCGGTCGCCTCGGCGAGCGGGATCCGGCGCTCACCGAAGAGCGTACGGGCGTGGATGGTGTTCCCACGCAACCACATTCGCCGACGCCGCAGCGCCAGCGCGTAACCGACCGTCGGCGCGCCGACCACCAGGCCGATGAGGACCGCGATCGGCCAGCTCACCCATACCGCCGCCAACAGCGCGGCGCCGATACCGACGCCGATGGCGGCCAGGGCCAGGCGCCGCAGCATCGGCGCGTATACCTCGGGAGCGACCAGGTCGAGCCCGATCGGCGGATCGGACTGGCCCGGTGCGGGAGTTGGTTCGGTCACGGTCGAGCAGTCGTCCTCACGGCGGGATATGTCCCGGGCACCGTACTACTCCGCGCGATGCAGTGCGGCGGTAACCGCGCCAACCACCTCGCCGAGCGGGATCTGGCGCTGGTCACCGGTGGCCATGTCCTTGAGCCCGATGGTGTGCTCGGCCAGATCGCGATCGCCGAGCACCAGGGTGAATTTCGCCCCGGAGCGGTCGGCCGCCTTCATCGCGCCCTTCACCCCGCGTCCGCCGTAGGCCAGATCGACCCGCACCCCGGCGGCGCGCAGCTGCGCGGCCAGCACCACCATCCGCTGGGTCGCTGCCTCGCCCAGCGGGACGCCGAAGACCTCGCAGCGTGCCGGATCGCCCGCCGACTTGCCCTCGGCGGCCAGCGCGAGCACCGTGCGGTCGACGCCGAGGCCGAACCCGATCCCCGACAGCGCCTGCCCACCCAGCTCGGCCATCAGGCCGTCGTAGCGGCCACCGCCGCCGATCCCGGACTGTGCGCCGAGCCCGTCGTGGACGAACTCGAAGGTGGTCTTGGTGTAGTAGTCCAGCCCGCGCACCATTCGCGGGTTGACCACATACGGCACACCGAGCGCGTCGAGGTGGCCGAGCACCTGCTCGAAATGCGTTTTCGCCGATTCCGACAGGTGATCGATCATCAGCGGCGCGTTGGCCGTCATCTCGCGCACCTGCGGACGTTTGTCGTCGAGCACGCGCAGCGGGTTGATCTGGGCGCGGCGGCGGGTCTCCTCGTCCAGCGGCAGCGCGAGCAGGAACTCCTGCAGCAGCTCGCGGTACTGCGGACGGCAGGTCTCATCGCCGAGGGAGGTGATCTCGAGGCGGAAACCGTCCAGGCCCAGGCCACGGAAACCGGCGTCGGCCACGGCGATGACCTCGGCGTCCAGCGCCGGGTCGTCGATGCCGATGGCCTCGATGCCCACCTGCTGGAGCTGTCGGTAGCGGCCGGCCTGCGGGCGCTCGTAGCGGAAGAACGGACCGGAATAGCACAGTTTGACCGGCAGCTGCCCACGGTCGAGGCCGTGCTCGATGACCGCGCGCATCACCCCCGCGGTGCCCTCGGGCCGCAGCGTGACGCTGCGGTCACTGCGGTCGGAGAAGGTGAACATCTCCTTGCTCACCACATCGGTGGACTCGCCGACACCGCGGGCGAACAACTCGGTGTCCTCGAAGACCGGCAGCTCGATATGCCCGTACCCGGCGAGTCGGGCGGCGCGGATCAGGCCGTCGCGCACCGCGACGAACTCGGCCGAGCCGGGGGGCACGTAGTCCGGTACCCCCTTTGGGGCGGAGAAGCTGCTGGTCTTGGTCACGATGGTCCAGTTTCCCTCACTACCGGGTCTCGAGTCCAACCGGTTTGTCCGCGCGGGTCGCGGCGGGTGCCGGGCGGTCTCAGGTAGAGATGGCACACTCTTAGCCGAACATGACACTTTCGTAGTGAGAAAACAGCGCACGGCCGGTCCCCGGATCCGGCCGCCGCACGGGAGGAACGTGGTAGTGCCGAGCAACGAACAGCGCCGAGCGGCAGCGAAACGCAAGCTGGAGCGCCAGCTGGCCAACCGGGCCGCGCGGGCGCGCAAGCGCAAGCAACTCACCATCGCCATGTCGGCCCTCGGCGTCGTCGTCGCGGTCGCGGCGGTGACCGGCGTGTACTTCCTGACCCGCGGTGAGGACAACGACAACACCGCGGCCGAGACCCCGGACGCCTCGCTGTCGAGCACTCCGATCGCCGCGCCTCCGCCGCCGGCCCAGGCCAAGCCCGCCACCGTCAGCTGTGCATATCCCGACAGCCCCAAGCCCGCCGACAAGCCTGCGCAGAAGCCGCGCACCGAGGGCATCCAGACCACCGGCGACAACGCGACGCTGAGCATCAGCATGGAGACCAGCCAGGGCCCGATCGGGCTGACCCTGAACAACGCCGAATCGCCGTGCACGGTGAACAGTTTCGCCAGCCTGGCCGGCCAGGGCTTCTTCGACGGCACCAGCTGCCACCGCCTCACCCAGGGCCCCGGCCTCGAGGTGCTGCAGTGCGGCGATCCCACGGGCACCGGCATGGGCGGACCGGGCTACCAGTTCGACAACGAGTACCCCACCGATCAGTTCGCCCCCGATGACCCGGCTCTGCAGGAGCCCATCGCCTACAAGCGCGGCGTGATCGCCATGGCCAATGCCGGCCCCGGCACCAACGGCAGCCAGTTCTTCCTGGTCTACGGCGATTCCCAGCTGCCGCCGAACTACACCATCTTCGGCACCGTCGACGAGACGGGCCTGGCCACTCTGGACAAGATCGCCCAGGCAGGCCAGGACGAGTCCAACGGCCCCGGTGACGGCAAGCCGAACCAGCCGGTGACGGTGAATTCGGTCCGCATCGACTGAGGCGCCCTCCTCGAGATCGGGCCCGGAACCGCACTGCGGCCGGGCCCGATCTGTACGCGGAGAACCCGCTCCAGCGCCGTCATCATCCGGTCGCGCCGACCTCGCGCCGAAGATCATCCGGCGAGTTCGGTTCCGTGCCGGAAATGTGCGATATATGCTGATGAGCGGTCCGCTGGTACGACTGGGCCAGATGTTCTCGGGTAATCTCGTAATACGGAGTGCGCGTAGTGAAGTCGGCTACGCGGCTGCTGGTGTTCGCCCATGGCGGGCCAGGGATCGCCGGGCGGCCACCTTTCGCATGGCGGTTGTATCGATGACGTAAGAAGTCGATGACATATGAAGCGGCGTTCATGACGAAGCACCACAATCATCCATAGGGATCACCGCAGCATCGGGAGCAGCCATGTCCGAGGAACTGGACGATATCGGCCGGGAAACCGCGGCCATGATGAAGACCATGTTGCAGATCGCGACCCTGGTCGCGCTGAAAACCCGGGAACGTGGTCAGAAGGAAGCCGAGGCCAGAGCCAAGCTCACCGAGGCCAAGATCAAGGAAGCGCGCGAAGCGCAGATCCGTGAGGCCCGCGAATCCAAGTCCAAGGATCCGCGCAATATCGAACTGGCCCAGATGGTTTCCCGGCCCCTGCCCGAGAAGACGCTCGGTCAGGAGAAGGTGATGGGGATGGCGCAGCAGACCACCGCGACGGTCGAGCGCGAGAGCATGCCCTACCGCGGTGTATCGCTGCACAAGGACCGGCCAACGCTTCCCGCAGCCACCGGCGGGTCCGTCGCCGCGGCGGCGGCCAAAGCCGCCATCCGGTACGACTCGCCGGAACGTCGCGCCGCGTTGGCCGCACATCTGGCCAAGATCGGAATCGCACCCGAAATCGCCGCTGTGCGCATGTTCATGGAGATCGGCCAGGCCAAGCCGCCCATCGAAGCCATCCGCACGCGCCCCGAACCCGGTCTGGAAATCCTCACCGGCAGGGACCAGGACCGCACCCGCGGACTCGAACGCACCCGCTGACGCACGGTTTCACTCGGCGCCCGTCGAATTCGGCGGGCGCCGTGTCGTGTTCGGACAGCTCAGGTGGTGCGGCTGTATTCGTCGGGGTTGCTGAACAAGCCCTCCGGATAGGTGGCGACCGGGAGCCTGGTGAGCATCTCCTTGTGCCCGTGGCGCACACTGCAGTACTTGAACGGGCCCTTCGGGTCGAACAGGACCGCCATGTGCTTGTCGGCATGGTTGAGCAACCAGATGCTCATTCCGGTGGTCGGATCCTGGCGGAAGAATTCGAAGGCCCGCCACACCGCCTCCAGCCGCGCCACCGCTTCCTTGTGCCGCCACCATTCCGGGCACCACACGGTGTCGTTGATGTCGGTGACCTGCCGCTGATACAGCCCGGTCAGGTAGTTGTGCACGAACTCCCCGACATCGTGGTATTCGGTTTCCGGCTGCTCATTGCTGGTCAAGTGGACGAACCTCCTCGATCTGGCCGGAGCCGGCAGCCGGTTCCGGCGACGGTACTGCCTTGGTCAGCGTCGGCGCCGGGATCAGATCGGTGATCACGGTCTTGCGCTGCGGATCGTGCTGCTCGATCGACTGCTGCACCGCTGCCGCGTAATCGCCTTCCCACCAGGGGACGGTCCGCACCAGCACCGGCGGCGCACCGGAGGGGAAGACGATGACCCGCCCGCGCGGCAGGGTCGCCAGCGCCTGCACGGTGAAGGTCTTCGACGAACCCAGCGACCGCGAATAGCTCTTGCTGCCCTTGGATTCCGACACCGACGCCGAGATCGACGAATGCTCACCGATCGCCTCGGAACGCTCACGCAGGAAGTTCGTGTCGTCGACACCGCTGCCGAGCACCTTGATATTGGCCGCCGACCACAGGGCGTTCATGCCTGCCTCGCCCCAGCAGCGCACGCCCTGCGCCCACGATTGCAGCACCGTCATCACCACGATGCCACGCGAACCGAAATGGCTGTACTGCTTGGGCAGATCCTTCCAGCGCACCACGTTGGCCGCCTCGTCGAGCACCGCGAGCAACGGAATCGGCAAGCGCCCGCCCGCCGACCGCGCTGCCTTGCGCATGGCGATGTCGATGACCGCTTCGGTGAGCGCACTGACCAGCGGTGACGCCGACCCGCGGCCCTCGAGCGAGAGACTGTAGAGCGTGCCGTTGCGCTCGATGAAATCCAATTCGTCGAACTGCTGCCGGTTTCCGCCGGGGGTGACCCACGGGTGCACATTGGTGAGCTTGAGGCAGCGCACCATCTTCTTGGCGGTACCGAATATGCCGCTGCGCGTGCGGTCGTCGGTGTTGTACTGCGAGGCCAGGCCGGACGCGGTGAAATCGTGTCCGGTATCGCGCAACAGCTGAATCGGTTCGCCATTACCAGGGTTGGTGACCCACTCCCACACCTGGGTGATCGGCTTGCCGCCGACCGCCGCGGCGAGAAACAGCCCGGCCAGCAGATCCTCGGCCTCCGGGTCGAAGAACGCGTCGGTCTTGGCGTCGGAACCGTCGTCGCCGTCGGCGAAATGGCCGGCCAGCCGGGCGGCGCGCATTTCACAACCTTCGTGGCGGGCATCGACCCAGCCCAGCGGATCCCAGTACCAGCTGGCCTCCTCACCCGCGACGCCCTGCGGGTCGAAGACGAAGGTGGGCGATCCCTTCGCCGCCCGGACGTCGCGGGTCGCGTCGACCACGTCACGCTTGTTCGAGGTGGCCAGCACCGGACCGATGGCGGTGAGGATCGCCGGGATGACGCGGGAGGTCGACTTGCCCTGACGCGGTCCCCAGATATCGAGGTGCAGATCCTCATACGAGCCGTACAGCATCACACCGTCGGCGACGCCGATACCGATCGGCACACCGGGGGCGTCGTCGTAGCCGAGGCGCACACCGAGTTGCTTGGCTTTCTCGCGCACGCCGGCCTCGGTGAGCGAGGCGATGGCGCTGCCGTTGCCCATCACATCGGCCTTGTCATCGACGCCGAGCCTGCCCTTGTTGCGCCGCGCCTTCAGCCGGCGCCGGATGACCACCACGGCGATACCCGTGGCGATGACCAGCAGCAGGATGACCGTCGCCCCGCGCGGCCAGTGCAATTTGCCGCGGATCAGTCCGGCCACGATCTCGATCGGGTTCACCGGGATGTCCTGGCGGGTGACGGCGAGCATATTGCCCAGGTGCAGGGCCAGCCACAAAGTGGCGAGGACCGCACCCACCACGTAGATCAGGATGAGGGTGCCGTCGGGTCCGACAACTGCCGGATCCTTCACCGGTTTCTTCTTCGCCATACCTGCCTCCTGAGTGATCCCGTGTGGAAAGCGCTGTCACCGATAGCCGTCGAGCCGCCAGCCGTCCGGGGTGCGGACCACGGTGGCGATGACGGTGGCGGGCGGTAGCGGCTCCTCGCGTCCGTCGGGGTAGACGACGGTCTGTTCGATGCCGATCTTGAATTGCTGCACGTTCGGATCCGCGCCGGTCGGTGCCTTCTCGCCGGACGCGAAGGTGAAGGCCTCGATTCTGGCGCCCGCGTCCGCCCATTCCGCCCACCGCAGCGACGGTTTGGGGGTTTCGCGGTCAGCAGCCGCGCCCTCGACGACACGAATCAGACTGGGGCCGAGCCATTTCCGGGCCCGCACCAGCGACGCGCCCTGATCCTCGTCGACCGGTTTCCAGGTATAGATCTCGCGTAGGGCCGTCACCGCCACCCCCTCGGGCGTGACAGGGTCCGGTGCCGGAACAGCTTCGAGCTGACGGGTGGTCGAGGTGGCGCCTCCGCTGCCCGGACCTGCCTGACCGTCGTCGTCGCGACCGCAGGCCGCGCTCATCATCGCGATGCCCGTCACCAGCACCACCACCAGTTTCGCCTGCGCCGTTACCCTGCTCTTCCAGGCTAACCGGGCCCACCGCCGGTTCGGCGCTGCCGCACGCGTGTTCACAGCACTCTCCTCGCTCGTGCGTCGCCGGGCACCGGTGCCTCGGCCACCCCACCGGCCGAACCTGCGGTCGCGCCCGGCGCGGAGCGGATCATCTGGCCGTCACCGGCGTAGATGCCGACCTGCGCCGGGCCGCGCGGTCCGAAATCGCTGAAGACCAGGTCGCCCGGCTCGATCGCGCTCACCGGCACCTCCACGCCGGCTTCCCACTGCTGTTCGGCGGTGCGCGGCAAAGTGATCGCGCCCGAGGACGCCGCGAAGACCGCCGCCGCGGTCAGGCCGGGACCGTCCAGGCCGCCGCCGGTCGGCCCCTGCGGGCCACCGCCGCCCCACACGTACGGGGTGCCGAGCCACTCGTGGGCGGCCTGCACGACCTGACTGCCCTCGGTCCCCTCCCCCGGCACGAATCGTCCGAGCGATCCCGGCGCACGGTACTGCGGCTCCATGGCCAGGATGTTCGCGACGTAGGGGTGGGTCTCGGAGTAATGCGCGGCAACCTGATTCGGCATGCCGCCGGAGGCGAGCACGGCGCCTTCACCGGCGTTGTAGGCGGCCAGCGTCAAGGAGATCAGGTCGCCCTGCACCCGGCCCTGCGACATCCAGCCGGAGATCTTGTGCGCGATGGCGCACATATAGCGGCCCTGGCCGACGATGGCGTCACCGTCGTCCCACACGCTCGCGACACCATTGCCGTCGGCGTCGATCACGTACGGTTGGCCGTCGTCGGGATTGATGCTCGCCGCCGTCCCCGGCAGGAACTGCGCCAATCCCTGTGCGCCGGCGGGCGAGGTGGCACCGCGCCGGAATCCGGATTCCTGCCTGCCCTGAGCGGCCAGCAGCGACGGCGTGATCTCCGGGCAGATCGAACCGGCGCGCCGATACCAGATCTCGAGTTCGGGCGGAACCTTGCCGTCGGCCAGCGCGCCGCCGGCGCTGCCGAATCCGCGTACACAGCGTGGATCGTCGGAAAACGCGCGTGCACCACCGACATCGGGAGTCGGTGCGCCCTCGAGCCACGGCATCGGGTCGATCTGGCGTCCACCGGTGAACCGCCCGCCCGGGACCACTTCGAAATGCAGGTGCGGGCCGCTGGATTCGCCGGCCGAGCCGACATAGCCGATGTGCTGACCGGCGCGAACGGTCTCGCCCACCCGCACCAGGACGCCGGTGTCCCACATGTGTCCGTACACCGCCGAATACGCGCGGCCGTTGGTGTCGACCGAGTCGACGACGATCCAGTTACCGAATCCGGAGGCCGGGCCGGCCGCCACCACCCGGCCGTCGCCGACCGAGAAGATGGGCGTGCCGTCGGCGGCCGCCATATCCACACCCTTGTGCCCGCCGCCGCGGGAGCCGAAGACATCGGAAATGCTGTAGGTCCCGGTGGCCAACGGCAACGTCCGCCGCAGCGAACCGACACCGGCGGCCAGCGACGGCGTCGCGGTGACGGCCGGATTCGCCTGCGCCGCAGGGGTGCCCGCGCCCGATGTCGATGACGCACCGGCCGCCCGTGGATCGCCGGGCGCGTAACCGCCCAGCGGCGGCAACATCGTCTGGGTGGGACCGAGCACCTCCCCGCCCTCGCACGGGTCGTCCACCGACGGCAGCACGATCACCACCACCAGCATCATCAGGCCGAGCGCGGCTCCGACGACGAGCGCCAGCACCGAGCGCACGTTCATGACACCCTCGCAGGGCTCACGTGCGGCGCCGGGCTTCGTTGAGGGTGTCGGCCAGCGCCCGGTTCATCTCGGCCGCGGCCGCCAACTGCTGCTGCAACAGCGCGACCTTGCGGCGCAGGGCGACGGCGTCCATCCGCTCCAGGCTCGGTCCTTCCGCGGCCCGCACCCAGTTGCGCACCGAATTGGTGTGCACGCCGATCTGTTCGGCGACCACCCGGCACGCCTCCGACTCGCTGCGCAGTTTGCCGGTGAGCGCGATGACCTGCTCGACAGCGGCATCGCGCACCTCCGGCGACACTTTGCGATATGACCGGTGCGGCATCATGCTGCGCTCCCACCCGCCGAATCCGGACCACCCGGGTCGGGACCACCCGCAGGTCCCGGCACCCGATTGAACTCGTCGAAACGCTGGTTGGTGTCGTGGATTCCGCTTTCCTTCTCCGACATCGTGAACTCCATGTGGAACGGAATTCCCGGCCTGCGGTCCTCACCGATCTTCAGCAAGAACTTGCCGGTGCCCGGCGGGGACGGCCGCACCTGACCGGGTTTGAGCGCCTCACCGGTCAGGGCTTGCGGCGCCGACCATCCGGTGACCATCTCCTCTTCGGCCGCGGTGAACGGAATCGTGCTGTCGAGGCGTTTGATCTCCTCGGCGGGCAGCGCGCCGAAGATCTTGGCGCGGGCCCGTTCCAGGAAGCCGAGCGCCTTGGCGATGGCCGCTTCCGAGCCCAGCGACTGCAAATCCTTGATGGTGTGGCTGATCATGATCAGCGCGGTGGCGATGCCACGTTGCAGACGGGTCAGCTCGTCGACGCGGTCGACCATGAAGTCGCCGAGACCGAGCACCTGCCACAGCTCGTCCATCACCACCTGGAAGTAGCGCTGCGGCGCCATCCCGGCATCGGTGAGCGTGTGCGCGGCCTCCACCGCGGCGAAACCATCCGCCCAGCAGGCCAGCATGACCGCCGCCTTGAGCTTCTTGTCGCCCTGCGGAATATGTGAGACATCGATGCACACCGCCACCGAATCGGTGTCGATGGGCACCGAGGTCTGCCCGTTGAACACCGCACCGAAGGGGCCCTGGGTGAGCGCACGCAGCGACCGGCGCAGATTCTTGATCGCCACCTGGTATTCGGACTCGTTGTCCGCGCCCGCGTCGAGCATCAGTTCCTCGCCGCCGGCGACGATCACCTCCAGCAGGTTGTCCATGATCGGCGGCTTGTCCGGGGTGAATCCGCTGCCCGGCCGGTACAGGATGCGCAGGGCGGTGGAGATCAGTGTCTCCTCGAAATCGCGCACCCGCGCACCACGCACCAACTCGACCAGACCGGCAATCAGCGTCACCTGACGGGCCCGCAGATCCTGCAACACCTGCAACTGCAGAGCGGGAAGATGATCGAGCTGCGGCACCACCTGGCCGAGCACGCCCGCGGCCAGCGGGTTGAGTTTGCCGTGGCCGTAGCCGAGGTCGATCACCTGGCCGCCGACCATCTCCACCATCTTGCGATAGTCGGGCTTGACGTCGGCCAGGATCAACGGCGTGATGCCCTGCGCGATCCCGCCGAGCACGATCCGGCGCACCAGCGACGATTTGCCGAAACCGTTGAGCCCGAGCACGAACAGGCTGGGCGCGGTGATGAAACTGCCGCGCATGAACCAGTTCATCGGGTCGAAGCACACCGGCGCCCCGGTGTGCAGATGCGAGCCGAGCGGGGTACCGATCAGCGGCGCGCCCGCACCCACCGACCACGGCCACAGACCCGCGACCTGCGCGGTGGTGGCGCGATATTCGACGGGACGGCCGACCACATTCATCCGGCCGCCGCCCGGGCCCGCATAACCACGATCGGTGAGCTGGGCGGTCTGCCGGTCGAATCCGTCTTCGTAGACCTGCTCCGCGCGGGCGGCGTAGTTGCGGCGGCGAATGTCGTCGGTGCGAATGCGGAAGGTGGCCCATGCCGCGCGCAGCCCGGACTGCTCGCGGCTGATCATTTCCAGCCGGGCGCGGGTGTCGTCGTCGAGCAGCGGCGGCCCCGACTGTTGCCGCTTGTCCGCCTTGGCTTTCGCCCGCTGCGCGGCCCGATCCTGCTTCGGGCTGCGCATCGCGCGGTCGGCGGTCTTGTCGAACTTCACCGGCCGGGCGCGGGGGGTGTCGGTACCCGCGGGCCGGGTGCGGCGGCCGCGACCGGCCCGCGCGGCAGCGGCTTTGTCGGTGGGTACCTCGGTACGCGAGCGCTCACCGTCGGTGCGCGGAGCACCGGCGCGTGGACGTCCACCCGCGCGGGGACTCCGCCGTTCCCTGGCGGGTTCCTCCCGTTGGGTATCGCGCCGACGCTCGGGACGGGCCCATTCGTCGTGGTCGGACTCGGTCCGCCGGGGCCGGCGGACAGCCTCCTCACGCTCCCGTACGGGTGGCTCGTGCTCGCGTGCCATCAATCGCTCACCCCGCAAGTGCTTTCGGAATCGTCGCGTGTTCGGGCAGGATCACACCGCAGCCGAGTGAGGCCGCGAAGGCCGCCGCCTGGTAGCGGTAACAGCGCCGGATCTTCAACCGCGCCTGGGTGGACAAGTCGCGGGTGATCGCCTCGATCCGCGGCAGATCGCCGCGCAGGGGCTCGGTGATGGTCACCAGCGCCCCGAAGCGGGTCACGCCGTGTCCACGCGCCTGCTCCTCACGGGCCTGCTGGGTGGCGCCGACCCGCAGGGTCGCCGACGCGGAGACGACTCCGCGTTCGCTCTGCTGGGCCACCAGCGCGTTCTTGAAGTCGTCATCGACGATCTCGGCGGCGTCGGCGGCTGAATGCGGACGGTACACGATGGCGATACGCTTACGCGGCACTTCAGGATTCGGCGCGAGCAGCCGCTGCAGCACCCGTTCGTCGACCGCGCCTTCGGGGGCCGCGTCCATCTCCCAGGTGACCGAACGGCCGCCGTCGTGCACGAAGTGATCCCATTTCTCGTCGTGCGAGACCGGGCCGGCATCGGCCCAGTCCAGGCCGTGGCCTTCGGGTTCGCCCGCGGCGACCTCGAGGTCGGCCTGGGCTGCCGGGTCGTAGCTGCGGCGGATGAACGAGATCACCTCATCGGCCGACATCGGCTGCGCGCGCACCCCCGCCTCGGCCAGTGCGGCGCAGATGCCGGGCAGCCTGCGCCCGATCTCCACCGCTTCCTCGGCCGGGTTCTTGCGGCGCTCGGCGGTGGTGGCCTTGAACGTGATGGCCACCCGTGGCAGCAATTGCACGCGCTCCTGCGGCAATTCGGTGGCCAGTTCGTACATCACCTGCTGGGCCAGCTCGGGCGCTTCCGGCCGGGTGATCGTCGATACCTCGGTGAGCAGCCGGTTTCCGGTCTCGGGCACGGTATCGATCACCGGGACGACGGCGACGATATCGCTGGTCTGGCCCACCGAGGCGAGGAAGGTGCCCCAGGCCGAGACCCAGCGGTCGATCACCGGCTGGTCGACCGCCTCGTGACCCTGCGGCCAGGCCCGCAACACCACGGTGTACTGGGCGAACTGCGGCAGATGGATCATGCCGAAGCTGTAGCCGCCGGCGTCGATGCCCTCGTACAGCTTCGACGGTGCCAGCAGTCCGGGCAGCCGGGTCACCCCGCCGGGGATCCGGGAGAACCGGCCGCCGCGGTACACGTGCTCGCCGCGACTGCGCGAACGCATCCAGTTGAACATCATCAATCCCGTCTCGTAGCCGGAGCGGCCCCCCGTCCGCCACACCAGTGGAACCATGACCGCAACGCCGACGCCACCCACGATCAGCCCCCATTGGAAACCGCCGACCATCGCGGTGATCAGGGCGGTGATCACGACGACGAAACCGAGCACGGTCTCTTCCCAGCGCAGGCCGAAAAGACCGGCGCTGCGCGGTTTCTGCC
>NZ_BAFY01000159.1 GCF_000308555.1 Nocardia cyriacigeorgica NBRC 100375
GGCCGCTGCTATGTGCCGAGCGTTCGGAGCGTGACTAGAACTGGTCCTGGTAGTAGTCGGACCCGTCGCCCTCGTCGGCGCTGGTGGCGCCGATGACCTCGGGCGTGGATTCGCCCAGCGGGCCGGTGAGGTCGTCGTTGCCGGTGCGGCTGCGGTACGGGTCGACGTTGCGCGAGTGCTCGTCCTCGTTGTTGTTGCGCTGCCCGGCGGCACCGGCCGCACCGGGGCCGCCCATGAACCCGGAGCTCGACGCGGGCGTGGTACCGAGGCCCGCACCCATCGGCATACCGGCGACGGGTGCGCGCATACCACCGGGCAGCGCGACGCCGCCGGGTGCACCGGAAGTGCCGGGCAGAGAAGGGATTCCGGCCACGCCGCCGCTGCCGGCGCGGCCCGCCGAGCCGCCGCTGCCGCCACGACCGAAACCGCCCGTGCCGAATGCGCCGGCGCCGCCACCGCTACCGGCCGAACCTCCGCTGCCGTAGCTCGCCGCACTGGTCGACAGGCCGTTGGTGCCGCTGGTGCCGGAATCGAATCCGGCCGCGGTGGTCGCGACCTCCTCGGCCTGCGACATGAGCGGTTCGCCGACGTTCTGCATGACCGCCTGCGCGATCTCCTGCGGCGCCGGGCCGTTCTGGCCCACCAGCTGACTCACCAGGCCGTTGAGCTCGGCGGTCTTGCCCGCCAGATCGCCGCGGGTGGCATTGACGACGCTGACCGCCTGGCCGAGGTGTTCGGTGGCGGTGGCCATCAGCGTGGCCTGCGCGGGCGGGGTCATGATCACCGGCGCGAGCGCGACGGCCTGGCCGGCGAACGAGGTGGCGATCGCGGTGAGCTGGGCATTGCCCTGCTGTACCACCGCGGCCGCGCGCTGGGTGAGCTCGGAGATGTCGATCCCGCGCTGGCTGGTCTCGAGTCCTTCGCTGTTGGCCTTCTGGCCCGCGTCCTGGGCGGCAGTGGCGGCCTGGCTCTGCCAGACCTGTTCGACGGCGCCGAGGCTGCCCTTGCCGACCTGCATCGCCATCTCGATGACCCTGGAGGACTGACTCAGGATGGCGGTGGGGTCGAAGGCTCCCATGACACCGGTGCCGAAGCTGCCGAGCAGATCGAGGATCGGCTTGAACAGCACGTCGATACCCGGCAGGGCAGGCAGCGCGATACCGCTCATCAGCGCACCGACCGGGTCGGCGGGCAGGGCGGGAAGCGCCGCGGCGGCCGGAGTGGCGCCCGCGCCCGCCGCCGAGGCGGCACTCGCGGCCGAGGATCCGCCGAGCACATTGCTCACCACACCGCCTGCCTGCCCGAGCACGCCATGGGCGGCGTCGAGGACCGGCGCCGCGGCGTGGTTGATCACGGCTTCGGCATCACCGATCAGTGCCGACGCCTCGGGCGGCAGGCCACTGAGCACATCTTCGGGCGTCGAGACGGGCGCACCGAGGCCGGACAACCCGGGCATGCCGACCGGGCCGGCGCCGACGCCCGGCCCCTCTTCGGTGATCTTTTGCGCCAGAACGAATTCCGGCGGCTCGATCGGCGGGAGATCGGCCGGTAGCTGCGGCATCGGCAGATCGAGGATCGCCTGCTGGTCGGATGGCACCGCAGACGCTTGCTGCGTGGCAGCGGCGGCCTGGTCGCGAGCCTGCTCGAGCAGCGAGCGATCGGCTTCCGGCGCGATCACGCCGGACGCGCCGGAGGCGTCCAGTGGTTTCACAGGACACCGCCGATCTCTCCGGCGGCCTTGCCGAGATCGCCGGCATTGCCGAGATCGGTGACGTCGTAATTGGTCGCCGAGCTGAACGCCGCCTGCGACAATTTGGCGTACTTGTCGGACAGATCCTGGATATCGCGCGCCTGCAAGACCTGCGCTGCCGCGAACGACAGCAGATAGTCGGCGCCGATCAGCCCGAACACCGGAGTCATCGCCGAGACGCTGGCGACCACGTCCATGTTCCCCGCCCCGGCGATATCGCCCGCGATCGCCGCATTCGTGGCACCGAACGCCCGGAGCCCTTCGGTTTCTACCGAGACATCACTCATGGAGCTGCCCCCCCAATCCTCATCAACATCAGTGTCGTCAACATCGCGTTGCTCGAACGTCCGCTCGTCTGCCCCTACAGCGCAAGTTCTCCCGACAGCACGGCCGCTTCGGTTGCGGCCCAATATAGCCGACGTCGCCGACATCGCTCGACCCCTCGTCACACGCGCGCGGCAAAACTGGAACGTGTTGCAATTTAGAACAAGTTCTATATTCTCTGTCCCATGAAGGTCGCAGTGACCGGCGCAGCCGGGTACCTTGGCACGAACTTGCTCCCCCTGCTCGCCGATCGCGGACACCAGATCACGGCGATCGACCGGGTCGTGCCGCAACAGCCCGGCCCAGCGGGCGTCACCTGGGTCTCCGCCGACGTCCTCGACCCCGAGTCCATGCGGTCGGCCCTTGCGGGCGCGGAGATCGTCTACCACCTCGTCGCGGTGATCACGCTCGCGGAGAAGAACGATCTGGCCTGGCGGGTGAACACCGAAGGCGTGCGAGTGGTGGCCGAGGCCGCCCTGGCCACCGGGGTACGCCGGATGGTGCACGCCAGCTCCATCCACGCCTTCGACCAGTACACCTGCGGCGGCCGCATCGACGAGAGCTCGGCGCGGTCGACCGACCCCTCGCTGCCGGTCTACGACCGCTCCAAATGGCAGGGCGAGATCGAGTTGCGGGCCGTCATCGAGCAGGGGCTCGACGCAGTGCTGTGCAATCCGACCGGCGTCTACGGCCCGCGCGACCTGAGCGTCCCGCTGTCGCGGATCAACCGCACCCTGCGCGACGCCGCGCTCGGCCGGGTGCCCGCGATGATCGGCGGCGGATTCGACCTGGTCGACGTCCGCGATGTGGCCGAAGGCCTGATCCTGGCCGGCGAAAAGGGCCGCACCGGTGAGAATTATCTGCTCGGCGGTGAAATGACCTCGATGCTCGATGTCTGCCGTACCGCTGCGACGGTCAACGGCAAGAAGGGCCCGCGATTCGTCATCTCACCCAAGGTGATCACCGGGCTCATGCCGGTGCTCGAGCCGATCGGCAAGCGCCTGGGCACCGACATCGTGTCCAAGGCCGCGATCGGCGCGCTGGTATCGGCGCCGATCGTGGACCACGGCAAGGCAACTCGTGAGCTCGGCTACCAGCCGCGGCCGCTGGAAGAGACGGTGCGCGATCTGGTGGCATTCTTCGCCGAGCCGACCGGCACCACACCGCCGCAATCACGGCAGATTGCTTGACAGCGGTTAGAACGCATGTTCGACTAGCGGGGTGCGGTGGCATAGCCAGACCCTGGACGCCGACGACGGCGCGCTGCCCGGCCTGGACCGGGCAGGCTTCGTCCGAACTGTACAGACCCCCGAATTCGATGGCATCACCTTCCACGAAGTGCTCTGCAAGAGCGCGTTGAACAAGATGCCCGAGGAGTCGGGCCTGCCGTTCCGGTGGACGATCAACCCGATGCGCGGGTGTTCGCACGCCTGCCGATACTGCTTTGCCCGCGGTACCCACGAATACCTCGACCTGGACGCCGGATCCGATTTCGACAACCAGATCGTCGTCAAGACCAATATCGCAGCGGTGCTGCGGCGCGAACTCGCGCGCCGCAGCTGGCATCGCGAAACCGTCGCCCTCGGCACGAATACCGATCCCTATCAACGGGCCGAGGGCCGATACCGGCTGATGCCCGGCATCATCCGGGCACTCACCGACTCCGGTACCCCGTTCTCCATCCTCACCAAGGGCACTCTGCTGCGCCGCGACCTGCCGCTGCTCACCCTGGCCGCGCGCCAGGTCCCGGTGCATATCGGGGTATCGCTGGCCATGCTCGATCCCGAACTCCACCGCAGCGTCGAGCCGGGTACTCCGTCGCCCAAGGCCAGGCTGGAGCTGGTGCGCGCGCTCGCCGATGCGGGCTTCGAGGTCGATGTCATGGTGGCGCCGGTGATCCCCTACCTCACCGACAGCAGCGCCCATCTGGACGAGCTGTTCGCCGCCATCGCCGACGCGGGCGCGCGCAGCGTCATCGCCTTCCCCATGCATCTGCGCGGCAGCACCCGCGGCTGGTTCCTCGGCTGGCTGGCCGAAACCCATCCGGCACTGCTGCGCCGGTACCGCCAGCTCTACGGCCGCGGCGCCTACGTCACGCCCGAGTATTCGCGCTGGTTGCGCGGCCGCATCGATCCGCTGCTGGAGCGGCACCGGCTCGCTCGGGAGACCCGAGAGCCCGATGAGACCGTCGAACAGGCTCCGGTGGCGGCCGATCCGCAATTGGCCCTGTTCGCCTGACCGGTCGGCCACCGCCACGCGGACATGGTGCGACGCGCCCACGATCGCCCGCTTTCCCGGCAGCCCACCCGCCGAGCGGAGTAGGTTGGCCAGGGGCAGCTCTCTTCGACAGGAAGTGAAGCAGGCACATGGTCGACCACCACGACATCGCGGAGCGGGCAGGCGATCCCGGTTCGACAGTGCGGGCGGCCGCCACCCCGGTGGATCGGGTGGTGATCCGCTTCGCCGGCGATTCGGGCGACGGCATGCAGCTGACCGGCGATCGCTTCACCCATGAGGCGGCCGCTTTCGGCAACGACCTCGCCACCCAGCCCAGCTTCCCGGCCGAGATCCGCGCGCCCCAGGGCACGCTGCCCGGGGTGTCGTCGTTCCAGATCCAGATCGCCGACCACGACATCCTCACCGCGGGCGATCAGCCGGACGTGCTGGTGGCGATGAACCCGGCCGCGCTGAAGGCCAACCTCGCCGATCTGCCGCGCGGTGGCACCGTCATCCTCGATACCGACGAATTCACCGCACGCAACCTGGCCAGGGTCGGCTACACCAGCGATCCGCGCACCGACGGAACGCTGGCCGATGTGGTGGTTCATCCGGTGCCGATGAGTTCGCTGACGCTGGCCGCCACCGAAGCGGCCGACATCGGCAAGAAGGCCGCCCAGCGCGCCAAGAATATGTTCGCGCTCGGCCTGCTGTCGTGGATGTACGGGCGCGAGCTCGGCGGCACCGAGCGCTTCATGCGAGAGAAGTTCGCCGGCTCCCCCGCCATCGCCGAAGCCAATATCCTGGCCTTTCACGCCGGCTGGAACTACGGCGAGACCACCGAGAGCTTCGCGACCACCTACACTGTCGCCCGCGCGGCCCTACCGCCCGGCACCTACCGCCAGATCACCGGCAACACCGCGCTCGCCTACGGGTTGATCACCGCGGGTCGGCTGGCGGGTCTGCCGGTCTTCCTCGGCTCGTATCCGATCACCCCGGCCTCCGACATCCTGCACGAATTGAGCAGGCACAAGGACTTCGACGTCACCACCTTCCAGGCCGAGGACGAGATCGCGGGCATCGGCGCGGCACTGGGCGCTGCACTCGGCGGAGCGCTCGGCGTCACCAGTACCTCGGGGCCGGGACTGTCGCTGAAGAGCGAGACGATCGGCCTGGCCGTGATGACCGAACTACCGCTGGTGATCATCGATGTCCAACGCGGCGGCCCGTCCACCGGGCTGCCGACCAAGACCGAGCAGGCCGATCTGCTGCAGGCCCTCTACGGCCGCAACGGGGAGTCTCCGGTCGCGGTGCTGGCGCCGCGCTCGCCCGCGGATTGCTTCGACACCGCGGTCGAGGCCGCCCGTATCGCGCTTACCTATCGCACGCCGGTGCTGCTGTTGTCGGATGGCGCGATCGCGAATGGTTCGGAGCCGTGGGCGATTCCGCGGGTGGACGAGCTGGCGCCGATCGATCCCGGCTTCGAAAGCGAAGCGCCCGGTGACGGCCCCTTCCAGCCGTACGCCCGGGATCCGGAGACCCTGGCCCGCCCGCTCGCGGTGCCGGGCACGGCCGGGCTGGCACATCGTATCGGCGGCCTGGAGAAATCCGACGGCAGCGGCGAAATCTCCTACGATCCCGGTAACCACGAACTCATGGTGCGGTTGCGGCAGGCCAAGATCGACGCGATCAGCGTCCCGACAGCCCAGGTCGACGATCCGGACGGGCGCGCGGAACTGCTGCTGGTGGGCTGGGGCAGTTCCTTCGGCCCGATCGGCGAGGCCTGCCGACGGGCGCGCAGGCGCGGTGTCCCGGTCGCGCATGTGCATCTGCGCCACCTCGCGCCGCTGCCGCCGAATCTGGGTGAGCTGCTGCGCGGCTATCGCACCGTGGTCGCACCGGAGATGAACGGCGGACAACTCGCGATGCTGCTGCGGGCCCGCTACCTGGTGGATGTCCGGCCGTGGACCAAGGTCGCGGGTACCGCGTTCTCCGCGCAGGAACTCGTCGGCGTCATCGACGCCGCGCTCGACGGATCACTCGACGACATGGAACAGGACAAGGCCTTCGCCGCCAGGGCGCGGGCCACCTATCGCAGCCCCGGGGGCCGCTCATGACCATCATCGACCTCACCGGAACCGGTGCCTTTCTCGGTATGCCGGACGCGTCGGGCACGGCGGCGGTGCCGCGCTCGGACACCCCGCACAAGGCCAAGGATTTCGCTTCCGACCAGGAAGTGCGCTGGTGCCCGGGATGCGGCGACTACGTCATCCTGGCGACGGTGCGTGGCTTCCTCGCCGAGCTCGGGGTGCGCAAGGAGAATCTGATGTTCGTCTCCGGGATCGGCTGTTCGAGCCGTTTCCCGTACTACCTCGACGCCTACGGCATCCATTCGATTCACGGCCGTGCGCCCGCGCTCGCCACCGGACTCGCGGTGACCAGGCCCGACCTGTCGGTGTGGGTGGTGACCGGTGACGGCGACGCGCTCTCGATCGGCGGCAACCATCTGATCCACGCGCTGCGCCGCAACGTCAACCTGACGATCCTGCTGTTCAACAACCGGATCTACGGCCTGACCAAGGGTCAGTACTCCCCCACCTCCGAGCCGGGCAAGGTCACCAAGTCGACGCCGATGGGTTCGGT
>NZ_BAFY01000158.1 GCF_000308555.1 Nocardia cyriacigeorgica NBRC 100375
CGTTGAGCACCTCGAGCTCGCTGACGTTCACCTCGATCGCGCCGGTCGGCAGATCGGGGTTCTCGTTGCCCTCGGGGCGCTGTTCGACCACGCCGACGACCTTGACGCAGTACTCCGCGCGCAGCCGATGCGCCTGTTCGGCGGCCTCACCCTCACGGAACACCACCTGCGCCACTCCGGAGGCGTCGCGCAGATCGATGAAGATCACGCCACCGTGGTCACGCCGCCGGGCCACCCAGCCGCTCAGGGTGACGGTCTGACCGGCGTGCTCGCTTCGCAGCGAACCAGCCAAGTGGGTGCGCAGCACGATGTTCCTTTCGACGAATGTGACACCGGAACGCCCTCCCGGTGCAAGCCATCGTAGTGAGACACATTCGCCGAGCGGAAACCGATATCGAGTCCACGCGTGCGAAGCTGTAGCGGACACGTCACAGATAGGGATTCTCATGACCTTCAACGAGGGTATGCAGATCGACCCGAATCGAGCCTCGTCCGGCGGCGGGCCGGGCATGGGCGGCAAGTTGGCCCTCGGCGGCGGCGCCGGCGGACTGATCGTGCTGGTGTTGACCCTGCTGCTCGGCGGCGACCCGGGATCGGTGCTCGGTCAATTCACCGGCACGCAGGATGTGCAGTCCCAGCCGACCGCCGGCACGCCCGAGCACTGCCGCACCGCAGCCGACGCCAACCGGTACGTCGACTGCCGGGTGGTGCTCACCGCGCAGAGCCTGGACGCGGTGTGGTCGGTCGAGCTGCCGAAACAGGCGGGCGTCGACTATGTGGAACCGAAGCTGGTGTTGTTCTCCGGATCGGTGTCCACCGGCTGCGGCAATGCCACCAGCGCGGTCGGCCCGTTCTACTGCCCGGCCGACCAGACCGCCTACTTCGATGTCACCTTCTTCCAGGAGCTCGTCGACCGGTTCGGTTCCAGCGGCGGTCCACTGGCCCAGGAGTACGTGGTCGCGCACGAGTTCGGCCACCACATCCAGAACCTGCTCGGCGATATCGGACGCGCCCAGCGCGATCCGCGCGGCCCGGAATCGGGCGCGGTGCG
>NZ_BAFY01000157.1 GCF_000308555.1 Nocardia cyriacigeorgica NBRC 100375
GCCGAAACGGGCGCAGGCCAGCACGGCGGCGCCGTCGCCGCCGTGTGCGCGATGCTCGGTCTCGAGTGCGTGATCTACATGGGCGGCGAGGACATGCGTCGCCAGCCCGCCACCGTGGCCCGGATGCGGATGCTCGGTGCCGATGTGCGTCCGGTCGAGACCGGGAACCGGCGGGTCAAGGAGGCGATCAGTGCCTCGGTCCGCGACTGGGTCGCCAACCTGGCCGACACTCATCTACTGCTCGGCACGGTGGTCGGGCCCGCACCGTACCCGCAGATGGTGCGCGATTTTCAGACGGTGATCGGCCGGGAGGCCCGCGCCGATATCCTCTGGGCCGAAGGCAGGTTGCCCGATCTGGTGCTGGCCTGCGTCGGCGGCGGCAGCAACGCCCTCGGGCTGTTTCATCCGTTCGCCGCCGACCCACAGGTGGAATTGGTCGCTGTGGAAGCGGCCGGCCGTGGCCGGGCCGACGGCGACCACGCCGCCACCTTGACCGCGGGGAGTCCCGGTGAGATCGACGGTACGTTCAGCTACCTGCTGCAGGATGCCGACGGTCAGATCGTCCACACGCACAGCATCGCCGCCGGTCTCGATTACCCGGGCGTCGGCCCTGAACTCAGTTACCTGCGCGACAGCGGTCGAGTGAGCGCACAGACCGCCACCGACGCCGTGGCATTGCGTGGCATGCGAGCGCTCAGCCGCACCGAGGGCTTGCTCGCCGGCCTCGAATCCGCGCATGCGGTGGGGCACCTGATCGAGCGGGCCGAGCGCGGCGAACTGACACGGAACACGCTGGTAGTGCTGTGCCTGTCCGGAAGCGGCGACAAAGACCTCGGCCTTGCCGCCGAGCGGCTCGATCCATGAGCGGCTTCAGCGCACGCTGTCGAGTGCCGCGGCCATCGCTTCGCGGGGAGCCGGGCGTCCGGTGAACTGCTCGACCTGTCCGTACGCCTGGTTGATCAGCATGTCGAGGCCGCTGACCACAGTCCGTCCGGCGCGGACGACGGCCTCGGCCAGCGGGGTCGGCCACGGGTTGTAGATCGCGTCGAGCACCACCGGCACCGCGGCGACCGCATCGGCCACCACGGCCGCGGCGGCGGGCGGGACAGTGCTCACCGCGGCACCGGAGCGGGCGGCGGCCGCGCCTACCGCGGCCGGGTCGAAACCGATCACGGTGGCGGTGAGCCCGAGCCGGTGCGCGAGATCGACCGCGCTCGCCGCCCGTCCGGCATCGCGGGCCACGATCGTCACCGCGGTGGCACCGAGTTCGGCCAGAGCGAGCAGCGCCGGGCGGGCGGTCCCGCCCGCGCCGAGCACCATGGCTTCCGACAGCGCCGCCACCCCGCCGCCGCGCAGCGCGCCGAGCACACCGTCGACGTCGGTGCAGTCCGCGCGCCAGCCGCCGTCGATGCGCAGCAGGGTGTTGGCCGAGCCGACCAGCTCCGCGCGTTCGGTGCGCTCGGTGGCGTAGGCCAGCGCGGCCTCCTTGCCCGGCATGGTCACCGACAGGCCGACCCACTCCGGGCCGAGCCCGTCCACCAGCCCCGGCAACTGTTCGGCGGTGCATTCGATGCGCTCATAGGTCCACGGCAGACCGAGCGCACGGTAGGCGGCCAGATGCAGCTGCGGCGACCGTGAATGCGCGATGGGGCTGCCGAGCACCGCCGCCTTGCGGACCTCGGCGCCGGAGAACTCAGCGGCCACTGTCGAGGATCCCGCTTTCCATAGCGCGGTCGATATTGCGCAGATGCTCGGTATAGCTCTGGGTGAACAGTGTCGTGCCCTGCTTATCGATGGTGACGAAGTACAGCCACGGCCCCGGTTCGGGTTGCTCGACCGCACGCAGCGCCGCCGCCGACGGCGCCGCGATGGGCGTAGCGGGCAGACCGGCCATGGCGTAGGTGTTCCATGGCGTGCGCCGGGCCCGGTCGGCGTCGGTGGTGGCGACCTCGGTGGTATCGAGGGCGTAGTTGACCGTCGAATCGAATTGCAGCGGCTGGTCGACCTTCAGCCGGTTCACGATCACCCGAGCGACCTTGCCCATATCCTGCGGCAGCGCTTCGCGTTCGACCAGGGAGGCGGCGATCAGCGATTCGTAAGGCGTCAGCCCGGTCTCCCCACCCGATTGCAGCAGCCCGGTGGATTCGTAGAGCGCGGCGCTGGCGCTGACCAATTCCTTCAGGATCTGCTCCGGTGTGCCGCTCGGATCGAAATCCCAGCTGCCCGCGGCGATCAGCCCCTCCAGCTGACGGGCGCGGTCGGGCACCTGACGCACCGATTCCATCGCCCATTCCGGCACCCCGAGCGCGGCCAGATCCATGCCCGCGCCCGCGGCCTCGAGCTCCTGGTAGGTGACGCAGTCGGTGCCGATGCAGCTGGCCGCGGCGATCTTGGTGTAGATGCCTTCCTTGCGCGCCCCGGTGTTCACGTCGTGCTGGTCGTGCAGCTGCCTGCCCTCGGAGATGACCAGATTGCCCACTCGCGAGTCGGGTTTCACCAGCGCGGCCACCGCATCGGCGGCCGGACTGCGGCTCGGAATCGCGTAGTACCCGGGCTGCACCGAGTTCATATTCGAATTGCGCACGGCGGCTTCGTAGAAGGCGGCGCTACTGGCGACGACGCCTTTGGCGGCCATCGTGTCGGCGATCTCGGTCGCGGTTTCGCCCGGATGCACCCGAACCACCACCGGCGGCCCGGCCGGGCCGGCGAAATCCTCGGCGGGGGTGTAACCATCCATCAGCTTCATGCCCGCGAAACCGGCCGCGCCGACGAACAGTACGGCGAAGACCGCCGCGACGGCCAGCATGGTACGCCTGCGGCGTTTGCGCTCGGCCGCCTTCCTGGAGGCGACCCTCGACTTCTTCTTGGAACGCGCACCCGGGCGTTGCCGTGCGCCGCGCCGGGCTTCGGCCGCATCCGCCCTCGGCCGCGACCGCGCCGCGCTCTTGGTGCGGGTGGCCGTGCGCCGGACCGGTTCCGGTTCGGGCTCCGGTTCCGGTTCGATCAGGTCATCGTCGTCGGTGTACCGGGGGATGACGGTGGTGTCGTCATCGTCGAGGTAGTTCCACTCGTCCCCGGCGCTCCCGGCCACATCCGCTTCCGCGCGACTGTCTCGCCCCCACGCTTGATCGTCGCGGCGGTAGCGCCGGTCGGCTTCCTGCTGACGGTAGCGTTCTTCGGCCCGCGCCCACCGATCCGTCATGCATCGTCTCCGGACGACGCGCGGCGTACCGCTTCTTCGACCGACTTCAACACCGAACTCCGTTCGTCCAACCATCCCTGCAGGATCGACACGGCAGCCGCTTGATCGATCACCTGCCGCTGGCCGCGTGCGCGAACTCCGCTGTCCCGCAATGCACGTGCAGCTGACACCGTAGTCAAACGTTCGTCGGAAAGCCGTACCGGCACCGGGGCGACCACCGACCGCAAACGATCGGCGAATGCGATTGCCAGCGTAGCGGCAGTACCCTTTTCCCCGCGTAAGGTGCGCGGCAAGCCGACGATAATTTCGACGGCCTCGTATTCCCGCACAATGTCGGCAATTCTGGCGATGTCGGGGCCGGGCCCGCCCGCGCGCGGGTTCGGTTTGGCGCGCGGCACGGTTTCCACCGGGGTGGCGAGGATGCCGTCGGGGTCGCTGGAGGCGACCCCGATGCGCACGCTGCCGACGTCGATGGCGATACGCCTGCCCCGTCCCGGGTCGGTGGCCGGATCCGGCCGATCGCCCCGATGCTCGGTGCTTGCGGGTTCACCCATCAGCCGGCGAGTTCGGCCACCCGAGCACGGACCGCGGCCAGTCCGGCCGCGATACCCGACGGATCCGAGCCCGCGCCCTGGGCCATTTCCGGCTTACCGCCGCCGCGCCCGGAGATGGCCGGGCCGAAGCCGGCCACGAGATCACCGGCCTTGACGCCGAGTTCCTGGGCCGGCTTGTTCACCGCGACCACGAACGGCACCTTGCCGTCGGTGTTGCCGAGCAGCACCACGATGGCGGGGTTGCTGCCGAGCCGCCCGCGCACGTCGGTGGCGAGCGTGCGCAGATCGCCCGCGGTGATGCCCTCGGGCGCGGCAGCGGCGACCAGCAGCAGGTCACCGAGACGCTCGGCGCCGTCGGCCAGCGTGCCGGCGGAAGCGAGCACCGCGGCGATCTTGGTGCGTTCGAGTTCCTTCTCGGCCACCTTCAGCCGCTCGACCAGCTGCTCGACGCGGGCGGGGACCTCGTCGGAGGGCACCTTCAGCGCGGAGGCGACACCGGCCAGCAGCGCACGCTCCTTGGCCAGGTACTTGTAGGAATCCAGGCCGACGAAGGCTTCCACGCGCCGTACACCGGAGCCGACCGACGACTCACCGAGCAGGGTGATCGGGCCGATCTGCGAGGAGTGCTGCACATGCGTACCGCCGCACAGCTCCATCGAGAACGGGCCGCCGATCTCCACCACGCGCACCTGATCGCCGTAGTTCTCGCCGAAGAGCGCGAGCGCGCCCATCTGCTTGGCCTTGGGCAGGTCGGTGATGAAGGTGTTGACCGGGTAGTCGGCGCCGACGCCGTCGTTGGAGACGGCCTCGATATCGGCCTTCTGCTGTTCGGAGAGCTGGCCCTGCCAGTTGAAGTCGAAGCGCAGATAGCCCGGCTTGTTCAGCGAACCGGCCTGCACGGCGTTGGGGCCGAGCACCTGACGCAGCGCGGCGTGCACCATGTGGGTGCCCGAGTGGCCCTGGGTCGCGCCGCGCCGCCACGCCGGATCGGCCTGGGCGAGCACCACGTCACCCTCGGTGATCTGGCCCTGCTCCACCGTGCACTTGTGCACCCACACCTTCTTGGCGATCTTCTGCACGTCGTTGACCCGCAGTTTCAGCCCCGAAGCGGTGATGGTGCCGCGGTCGGCGATCTGACCACCGGACTCGGCGTAGAGCGGGCTGCGGTCCAGGATCACCTCGACATCGTTGCCCGCGGTGGCCGTCGGCACCCGCACCCCGTCGGCGATCAACGCCAGCACGTGCGCCTCGGAGGTCAGCTCGTCGAAACCGGTGAACTCGGTGGCGCCGCGGTCGACGAGCTCCTTGTACACCGACAGGTCGGCGTGCGCGTGCTTGCGGGCCTGAGCGTCTTCCTTGGCGCGGCGGCGCTGCTCGGCCATCAGCGAACGGAAGCCCTCTTCGTCGACCGAGAGCCCGGCCTCGGCGGCCATCTCCAGGGTGAGGTCGATGGGGAAGCCGTAGGTGTCGTGCAGGGTGAACGCGTCCGACCCGGCGATGGTCTTGCCACCGGCGGCCTTGACCTGCTCGGCGGTGTCGTCGAACAGCTTGGAGCCGGTGTTGAGCGTCTTGAGGAACGCGGTCTCCTCGCCCACCGCGACGGTCTCGATGCGGCCGTAGTCGGTGGCCAGTTCCGGATACGACGGCGACATCAGCTCGCTGACGACCTTCATGAACTCGCCCATGACCGGCTTCTCGGCCCCGAGCAGCCGCGCCGAACGGACGATGCGCCGCAGCAGGCGGCGCAGCACGTAGCCGCGGCCGTCGTTGCCGGGGTTGACGCCGTCGGCGATCAGCATGGCGGCGGTGCGGGCATGGTCGGCGATGACGCGGAAGCGCACGTCGTCGGCGTGCTCGACACCGTAGGAGCGCCCGGTGAGCGCCTCGGCCTTGTCGATGATCGGGCGCAGCAGGTCGGTCTCGTAGACGTTGTCGACGCCCTGCAGCAGCAGCGCGATGCGCTCGATGCCCATGCCGGTGTCGATGTTCTTCTTCGGCAGCACCCCGACCGGCGGATGGCCGAGCTTGGGGCTCAGCTCGCCGCGGATGTCCTGCATGAAGACCAGGTTCCAGATTTCGAGGTAGCGGTCCTCGTCGGCGACCGGGCCGCCATCCTTGCCGTATTCGGGGCCCCGGTCGTAGTAGATCTCCGAGCAGGGGCCACCGGGCCCGGGTACGCCCATGTCCCAGTAGTTGTCCTTGCCGTCACGGAACTGGATGCGCTCTTCGGGGATCCCGGCGACGCGACGCCAGATCTCGGCGGCCTCCGGATCGGATTCGTAGGCGGTGACCCAGATGCGTTCGGGGTCGAACCCGTAGCCGCCATCCTCCTGCGACTTGGTGATCAGCTCCCAGGCGAAGGCGATCGCGCCCTCCTTGAAGTAATCGCCGAAGGAGAAGTTGCCGGCCATCTGGAAGAAGGTGTTGTGCCGGGTAGTGATGCCCACTTCTTCGATATCCCCGGTGCGCACGCATTTCTGCACGCTCGTCGCCCGCGGGAACGGCGGGGTTTCCTGGCCGAGGAAGTACGGCTTGAACTGGACCATGCCCGCGTTGACGAACAGCAGGTTCGGGTCGTCGAGGATCAACGAGGCGCTGGGCACCTCGGTATGCCCGGCGCGCACGAAATGGTCCAGGAATCGCCGTCGGATCTCGTGGGTCTGCACAAATATCCAGCCTACCGGTGCGGCGCACCCGGTTTTTCATCGAGTCGGCCGAGCAGCTCACACCTGCTGCCCGCCGCTCACTCGCCGCGAACGATGCGGCGCAACTTCTCGACGCGGGGACCGACCGCGCGCTCATGGCCGTGGTCGGTCGGGTGGTAGTAGTCGACGCCGACCAGTTGGTCGGGCGGATACTGCTGGGCCAGCACTCCGCCCGGATCATCGTGTGGATAGCGATAGCCCTGCGCGTTGCCGAGTTTCTCCGCGCCCGCGTAGTGGCCGTCGCGCAGATGCGGTGGGACCGCACCGGCCTTGCCCGCCGAGACGTCGGCCATCGCGGCCCCGATCGCCGCCACCACGGCACCGGATTTGGGTGCGGTGGCCAAGTGGATGGTGGCTTGTGCCAGCGCGAGGCGGCATTCGGGCAGTCCGACCAGCTGGACGACCTGCGCCGCCGCCGTGGCGGTCTGCAATGCCGTCGGATCTGCCATGCCGATGTCTTCACTGGCATGGATCATCAGCCTGCGCGCGATGAACCGCGGGTCCTCCCCCGCGCTCAGCATTCTGGCCAGGTAGTGCAGCGCGGCGTCGACGTCGGATCCGCGAATGGATTTGATGAACGCGCTGATCACGTCGTAGTGCTGATCGCCTGCCCGGTCGTAGCGCACCGCCGCCTTGTCGACGCTGGCCTCCACCAGATCGACATCGACGGTGCCGTCCAGCGAGGACTCCGCCGAGGCCTCCAGCGCGGTGAGCGCACGGCGGGCATCACCGCCGGCGATGCGCACGATGTGGTCGAGAGCGGCGTCGGTGACGGTGTACTGCCCGTCCAGTCCGCGGTGATCGGCGATGGCGCGCCGAAGGACCGCGCGGATGTCGTCGTCGGTGAGCGAGCGCAGTTGCAGCACCAGTGATCGCGACAGCAGTGGCGACACCACCGAGAACGAGGGGTTCTCCGTGGTCGCGCCGACCAACAGCACGATCCGGTTCTCCACTGCGGCCAGCAGCGCGTCCTGCTGGGTTTTGGAGAAGCGGTGTACCTCGTCGATGAACAGCACCGTCTGCTCGCCCGCGGTCAGCCGCCTGCGTGCCAGGTCGATCACCGCGCGCACCTCTTTGACACCGGCCGACAGTGCCGACAGTGCCTCGAAGCGCCGACCGGTGGCCTGGGAGATCAGCGAGGCCAACGTCGTCTTGCCGGTGCCGGGCGGGCCGTACAGCAGCACCGAGGCCGCGCCCGAGCCCTCGATCAGCCTGCGCAGCGGCGAGCCGGGGCCGAGCAGATGCTGCTGGCCGAGGACTTCCTCCAGCGTGGCCGGGCGCATGCGCACCGCCAGCGGCGCCGCCGCCCCTGGGCCGCGGAAGGTGATGTCGGCATCGGAGGCTCCCGGCGCCGACGCAGCGCCGGGCACGTCGAACAGCCCGTCGCTCATGACACATCCCCTCCGGCGCTCGGCCTCGCCACGAGCGCCCGCTCGGCCGCGTTGATAGTTCGCTCGCTCATCGACGATGACGCTACCGGCCGGGTACGACACACCCGGCGCGCGGATCGAAACGGCACGCGGCGGTTCGATTTGCGAGCGCCCGGCCGATGGGCTGTGATCAATGATCGTGGCTGAAAACGTGCTCGTTTCAGATACTGCCGTGGTGCGTCGTCGCACGGTCTTGACGGGTGGCGCGGTCGCCGCGGCCGGGGCAGGTCTCGCGCTCGCCGCACCGGCCTGGGCGAGTACGCCGGTATTCCGCCATGGCGTCGCGTCCGGCGATCCGCTGCCCGATGCGGTGATCATCTGGACCAGGGTCACCGTCGCCGAGGACGCGACACCCGGTTCGGGTACCGGCGCCCCCGCGGCCGTGCGCTGGGAGGTCGCCGCGGACGAGAACTTCGCCGCGATCACCGCTTCCGGGTCGGCCACGGCGACCGCCGACAGCGACCACACCGTGAAGGTCGACGTCACCGGTCTGGCTCCGGGCTGCGTCTACTTCTACCGGTTCACCGCCCTCGGCCGGCGTTCGCCGGTCGGGCGCACCCGCACCGCGCCTGCCCTCGGCGCCAGTCCCGACCGGCTGCGCTTCGGTGTGGTGTCGTGCGCGAACTGGGAGGCCGGGTTCTTCGCCGCCTACCGTCACCTGGCCGACCGCGCCGACCTCGACGCCATCGTGCATCTGGGCGACTACCTGTACGAATACGGACGCGGCGAATACGGCGGCCGGACCGGCTCGGCGCGTCCACACGATCCGGTGCACGAAATCGTCTCCCTCGCGGACTACCGCATCCGCCATGCTCAGTACAAAACCGATCCCGACCTGCAACGCCTCCACGCGCTGCTGCCGTTCATCTGTACCTGGGACGATCACGAGTCCGCCGACAACTCCTGGTCCGGTGGTTCCGGCACCCACGATCCGGCGTCGCAGGGTTCCTGGGCCGACCGTAAAGCGGCCTCGGCGCGGGCGTATCTGGAGTGGATGCCGGTCCGGGCGTCGCGTTCGGGTTCGGGTGTGCAGATCTATCGCCGGCTGCGGTTCGGCACCCTGGCCGAACTGTCGATGCTGGATCTGCGCAGCTACCGCGACCAGGAGGTGAAGCCGGGCGCGGGCTGGCGTGAGGTGGACAATCCCGAACGCACCCTCACCGGGCGCGCGCAGATGGACTGGCTCACCGCCGGGCTGGCGTCGTCGACGGCGCGATGGAAGCTGGTGGGCAATTCGGTGATGATCGCGCCGCTGGTGTTTCCGCCGCTGGATCCGGCCACGACCGCCGCCTTCACCCAGGCGTTGGGTATTCCGCAGTCGGGCCTGCCCGTCAACGCCGACCAATGGGACGGCTACACCGCCGACCGGGCACGGCTGTACCGGTCGATCACCGAGCACGGGGTGGCGGACGTGGTGTTCCTCACCGGCGATATCCACTCCTCGTGGGCGGCGGATCTGCCGGTGAACGCCGCCGATCCGGCCGGGCCCGGCGTCGGTGCGGAGTTCGTGGTCCCATCGGTGACCTCCTCCAGCCTCGGTGAGCTGCTGCAAGCACCGCCGCGCACGGCCGCGGTGCCGGTGGAGGAGGCGATCAAGGGCGTCAACCGGCATCTGCGCTATGTCGAGTTGGATTCGCACGGGTTCGGTGTGCTCGAGGTGACCGCCGCGCAGGCGCAGATGGACTGGTTCTACGTGCTCGATGTCGCCGACGCGCGAACGGGCGTCCGCCATGGCGCGTCGTTCGCCGTACCGGCGGGCGGCCGAATGGAGCCGAGGACCGCTCCCGCGAGCTGACCGGTACGCTCTGCGCGCTCACCACGTTGGCTCCCCGACGATGAGGGCGAGTGGCGCGAACAGGGCCGCACGGAGTCGAGGCGATCAACGGCCCGGCGCGGGTACGACGGTGCGCACCCGCCCCGGATCCGGTTTTCCTGCCGCTATTCGGCCCAGCGCTCCACGAGCACGGCCGTCATCGCCTCGGCGAAATCGCCGATGACGTCGTCGCCGGTGACGCGAGCGTCCTCGGCGAGGGCGGCCCAGCGGTTGATCAGCGCCTCCGAGCGCGGCACCGACAGCCCGTGTTCACGGGCGGCGGCGATACGGCCGTGGTCGGCGGGCAGGAACCAGTAGGTGGACAGCCACACCCAGATCAGGCGTGCTTCCAGGATCTTCTCGGCGAGCAGGCTGTCCTCGGCGAGGGCGGGCCAGACGCCGACGACCTCGGCGCGCCAGGCCTCGACCATGTGGGCGGCCCGCTCGCGCGACAGCTCCACATCGCACAGGCAGCCGGGGAAGGACACCAGCGCGTAGGCGATGTCGAGGGTGGCGTCGCGGAATCCGCCCCACTCGTAGTCGAGGATGCGGGCGCCCTCGTCGTTGAGGATGACATTGTCCGGGCACAGATCCGAGGGACTGAAGGCACGGAACCGGCCACCGGAGAACAGCCGGGCCCCGTGAGTGATC
Organism: Nocardia cyriacigeorgica NBRC 100375; assembly: GCF_000308555.1. GTDB lineage: Bacteria > Actinomycetota > Actinomycetes > Mycobacteriales > Mycobacteriaceae > Nocardia > Nocardia cyriacigeorgica. Next base: position 10,356 of record NZ_BAFY01000157.1, read on the forward strand.
TTGGTGGCCAGCTCGTCGGGGACCTCGATGCCGAGTTCACGCTGCAGCAGCGCGGGGACCTCGGCGACGGCCGACTCGGCCTGCTGGGCGATGCCGTCGATGCGGTGGGCCACATCCACCCGGCGCAGCAGCGCGACGAAATCGGCTTCGCGGCCAACCGTCGCCGCATGCATCCGGCCCAGTGCCTGGGCGAAGGCCATCATGGCGTTCTGGGTGGCCGGTTCGGCTCCCGATCGCAGCACGGTGGTGAGCGAGGTGTTCTCCCCCAGGTCGCTGAGCACGAGCAGCCGATCGGGCAGGCTGTGGGCGATGAGGTAGGCGCCGGGACGCTGTTCGCGGCTGAGCGCGGTGGTGAACTGGTAGGACACCGCCTCACGCAGGAACGCGGAGTCGATGCTGGCGACACCGGGCGTGATGCCCGCGTTGCGCGGCAGCGGGACGGCGCCGCGCACCTGCTTGAGGATCAGGGTGCGCGGTAGCGAGAAGGCGTTCTCGGCAACCCGCACGCGTAGGACCGTCGTCCTACCACTACCGCTGAGTTCGATCGGATCGCTCAGCTTCACCGGAGCACCCATGCGCTTTGTGAGCAACTGTTGTGCTGCGGACACGACTTCGGTGGCGCGTTCGGCCAATAGTGCGGTCATCACAGATCAAAGTACTCGCATCGGGTCACTTCTAGCGAGCGGTTGGGCAACCTTTCCGTGTCGCTCGGCGTGTCCGCGCGCCGCTCTGGTAGTGCGCACCGATCACTTGAGACGATGTCAGCCGTGCTGTTTCCTGGTCGTCAACTACCGTGCGCCACACCGCAAACCAGCTGACCCGAAAGGTCGACCACCGTGACCGACACACCATCCGCCACGCCGCAGCCGTCCGGCGACAAGCCCGCGCCGGGCGGCGGCACCGGGCAGGTCCCCGGCGGCGACCCGTCCGCGCCCTACCCCGCCGGCCACGGCCGTCACGAAATGCCGGGCGCCGCAGGATACCCGCAGTTCGAGGGCCCGGGCGCGGCCCAGTACGGCAACGAACCGGTCGAGCCGGCGCCGCCGCTGGATCAGACACGAGCGCAGCCGACCTACGGCCCACCGGGTACCGGCCCCGACCCGCAGGCACCCACCTACGGCTACCTGAATCAGACCGGCACAGGTGTGCCCGCGCCGCTGGATGTCGGCCACGCACTCAGTTACGGCTGGGAGAAATTCCGGCGAAATCCTGGTCCCTGGCTGGCGGTGAGCGCGCTGGGCCTGGTGATCTATCTGCTGTTCGTGGCGGTCGTGCAGGTCCTCGCGCCGCGCTCGGCGCTGACGGTGCTGTTCATCTTCCTCGCGGTCATGGTGGGGCTGTGGCTGCTGCAAGCGGCGATGGTGCGCGGCGCGCTCTATGAAACCAACGGGTATCCAGCGACTTTCGGCTCCTACTTCCACCTCGGCAACGCGGGCAATGTGTTGCTCACCGCGGGGCTCGCCTTCCTGGCCACCACCCTCGCCTCGGCGTTGTGCCTGCTACCGGGCATCGCCGTCGGGATGGGATGCATGTTCTCGCTGCATTTCGTCCTCGATCAGAACCAGAGTCCGGTCGAGGCCATCACCTCGAGCGTCAAACTGGTGATCACCAATATCTGGCCGGTGATCCTGCTGACGCTCACGGTCCTGGTCGTCGCGTTGCTCGGCCTGCTGGCCTGCGGTTTCGGGCTGCTGGTCGCCGGTCCGGTGGCGACCATCGCCGTCACCTACGCCTACCGCACCATGACCGGAGGACACGTCTCGGCGATCTGAGCAGCTCTGATACGACGATGGCCGGCCCCGCGCGGGGCCGGCCATCGAGACGGAAGTCGCTACCGCTTGGCGGTTTCGGACCCGAGGGGTGCGCCGTCGGCCGAAACCTCGGTCACGCCCTTGATTTCCGGCTTGGCATCGAGGCCGGCTTCCTTACGCTGCTGCGCGGTGATGGGCGCGGGCGCATCGGTCAGCGGGTCGACCCCGCCACCGGTCTTCGGGAAGGCGATCACCTCGCGGATGGAATCCATGCCGGCCAGCAGTGCGGTGATCCGGTCCCAGCCGAAGGCGATGCCGCCGTGCGGCGGTGCACCGAAAGCGAAGGCGTCCAACAGGAATCCGAACTTCTCCTGGGCCTCGTCGTGGCTGATGCCCATCACCTCGAACACCCGTTCCTGCACATCGCGGCGATGGATACGGATGCTGCCGCCGCCGATCTCGTTGCCGTTGCAGACGATGTCGTAGGCGTAGGCCAGCGCGGAGCCCGGGTCGGTGTCGAAGGTGTCCATCGACTCCGGCTTCGGCGAGGTGAACGCGTGATGCACCGCGGTCCAGGCCGAATAGCCCAGCGCGACATCGCCGCTCGCGGTCGCCTCGGCAGCCGGCTCGAACATCGGCGCGTCCACGATCCACACGAACGCCCACGCGTTCTCGTCGATCAGGCCGACCTTGCGCGCGATCTCACCACGCGCGGCGCCGAGCAGCGCGCGCTGCGCCTTGGGCGCTCCGGCGGCGAAGAACACGCAGTCACCCGGCTTGGCACCGACGTGGTCGGCGAGGGTGGCGCGTTCGGTGTCGCTGAGATTCTTGGCGACGGGGCCGCCGAGCGCACCGTCCTCGTCGATCAGCACGTAGGCCAAGCCCTTCGCGCCGCGCTGCTTGGCCCATTCCTGCCAGGCGTCGAGCTGACGGCGCGGCTGGCTCGCGCCACCCGGCATCACCACCGCGCCCACGTACGGAGCCTGGAACACCCGGAACGGGGTGTCCTTGAAGAACTCCGTGCATTCGGTGATCTCCACCCCGAAGCGCAGGTCCGGCTTGTCGGTGCCGAAGCGACGCATCGCCTCGTGGTAGGTCATGTGCGGAATCGGGGTGGGAATCTCGTAACCGATGAGTTCCCACAGCGCCACCAGGATCTCCTCGGCCAGCAGGATCACGTCCTCCTGGCGGATGAAGCTCATCTCGATGTCGAGCTGGGTGAACTCCGGCTGACGGTCGGCGCGGAAATCCTCGTCCCGGTAGCAGCGCGCGATCTGGTAGTAGCGCTCGATACCACCGACCATCAGCAACTGCTTGAACAGCTGCGGGCTCTGCGGCAGGGCGTAGAAGTTGCCCGGCTGCAGCCGCGCAGGCACCAGGAAGTCGCGGGCGCCCTCGGGGGTCGAGCGGGTCAGGGTCGGCGTCTCCACCTCGACGAATTCGTGGCGGGCCAGCACCCGGCGGGCGGCGGCGTTCACCTTGGACCGCAGCCGGATGGCATGGGCCGGGCCCTCCCGGCGCAGGTCCAGGTACCTGTGGGTCAGCCGGGCCTCTTCACCGGGCTGCTCGTCGAGCTGGAACGGCAGCGGCGCGCTCT
>NZ_BAFY01000156.1 GCF_000308555.1 Nocardia cyriacigeorgica NBRC 100375
ACCCGGTCCGACAGACCGGCCGCGACGACGTTCTTGGCGACCCAGCGCATCGCGTAGGCAGCCGAACGGTCGACCTTCGACGGATCCTTGCCGGAGAACGCGCCACCACCGTGGCGGGCCATGCCGCCGTAGGTGTCGACGATGATCTTGCGGCCGGTCAGGCCCGCATCACCCATCGGGCCACCGAGCACGAACTTGCCGGTGGGGTTGACCAGCAGCCGCACATCGGCGACATCGAGACTGGGCAGCGACAGATCGGCCAGCACCGCGTCCACGACCTTCTCGCGGATATCGGGGGCGAGCAGGTTGTCCAGGTCGATATCGGCGGCGTGCTGGGTGGAGATGACCACGGTGTCCAGCCGGACCGGGCGGTCACCGTCGTATTCGATGGTGACCTGGGTCTTGCCGTCGGGCCGCAGGTAGGGCAGCACCCCGGACTTGCGGACCTCGGTGAGCTTGCGCGAGAGCCGGTGCGCCAGCGCGATCGGCAGCGGCATCAGCTCGGGGGTGTCGGTGGTGGCGTAGCCGAACATCAGGCCCTGATCGCCCGCGCCTTGCTGCTCGATCTCGTCGTCGGAGCCGCCGACGCGCGCCTCGTGCGAGGTGTCGACACCCTGCGCGATATCCGGCGACTGCGCGCCGATCGCGATGTTCACCCCGCAGGAGTTGCCGTCGAAACCCTTTGCCGAGGAGTCGTATCCGATCTCGAGCACCTTCTCCCGGACGATGCGCGGGATGTCCGCGTACGCCTCGGTGGTGACCTCACCAGCGACGTGCACCTGGCCGGTGGTGACCAGGGTTTCCACCGCCACCCGGCTGCGCGGATCCTCCGCCAGCAACGCGTCGAGGATGGAATCGCTGATGGCATCACAGATCTTGTCCGGATGACCCTCGGTCACGGACTCACTGGTGAATAGCCGACTGCCGGTCGTGCGCACAGTTGTTCCCTCTCCCTCAACGGGTTGCTCTTCTCGGTTTGCGACCCTAGCGCCGCATTGCCGCTGGTGCGATGCCTACGGTCGGCGACATCGCTCGTCGCGGCGGCAACGGTGCCACGCCGGGCGCGAACCCTGATCCCAGACTATTCCAAACCACCGACGCGCCGGCCCGCCGTCCCGGACCGCGGTCCCGGCTCGCGATGGCATCGTTCGATCTCCCGCACCCATTAGACGCTGCCGCCGGGCTGTCGCGCATGGAGTTGGCACGATTACCTCGCTCCCGCAAGGCATCTCGCGGTATCCATGGGCGGCGCCATGACCCATCGGCTCAGCTCAGCAGCGGCCCGAGCGCATCGAGCACCCGGCTGGCCAGCAGCGCCTTGGAACCGTGATCGAGTGCCTGCTCGGTGCCGTCGGCGCCGAGCAGCCAGCCGTCGTTGGTGTCTACTTCGAACGCCTTGCCCTCACCGACCGCGTTCACGACCAGTAGATCGCACCCCTTGCGGGCCAGCTTGGCGCGCGCATGGGTGAGCACGTCACCGTGCTCGTCACCGGTTTCGGCGGCGAATCCGACGATCGCGGTCCCCGGCAGCTGTCCGTCGGCGCGGGCCTGGACCAAACCGGCGAGAATGTCGTCGTTCTTGGTCAGGGCGATGGTGTCGGGTTCGCCGGCACCCTTCTTGATCTTGGCCGCGGCCACGTTGGTCGGCCGGAAATCGGCCACCGCCGCCGCCATGATCACCGCGTCCGCACCGGCCGCGTGCTTGTCCACCGCCGTCTTGAGCTGCTCGGCGGTGGTGATGTGCACCAGCTCGACGGCCGCGGGGGCCGCCATCTCGATGGTGTTACCCGCGATGAGCGTGACGTGCGCGCCGCGTTGAGCCGCGACCCGGGCCAAGGCGTAACCCTGCTTGCCGGAGCTGCGGTTGCCCAGGAAACGCACCGGGTCCAGCGGTTCTCTGGTACCGCCTGCGGTCACCACCACCCGGCGGCCCTCGAGATCACGCGGGATGGCGTCGGCGCGCTCGAGCAGCAGCGAGGCCAGGCCGAAGATCTCCTCGGGTTCGGGCAGGCGCCCCGGACCGGTGTCGGTGCCGGTGAGCCGGCCCGAGGCCGGTTCCATGACGTTGGCGCCGTGCGCGCGCAGGGTGGCGACGTTGGCGACGGTGGCCGGATGTTCCCACATCTCGGTATGCATCGCGGGCGCGAACAGGATGGGACATCGCGCGGTGAGCAGGGTGGCGGTGAGCAGGTCGTCGGCGCGGCCGGTGGCGGCACGCGCCATCAGATCGGCGGTCGCGGGCGCGATGACGACGAGGTCGGCTTCCTGACCGAGGCGTACATGCGGCACTTCGGGCACGTCGGAGAACACCCCGGTGTTCACGGGGTTACCGGTGAGGGCCTCGAAGGTGGCCTTGCCGACGAACTGCAGCGCCGATTCGGTGGGAATGACCCGGACCTCGTGCCCGGTCTCGGTGAAGCGGCGCACCAGCGCGCACGCCTTGTAGGCGGCGATGCCCCCGCCGACCCCGACAACGACCCGTGTGGTCATTGCGCCTCCTGTGTTGTGCGGGACACCAGCGCCCGATGTGCCCGGCGAGCCACGGTGCCGTGCACCGGCCTCACCGGGACGTGGTCACTCGCCTTCGGTGTGCTCGAGCAGGTCGGCGTGGATCTCACGCATGGCCACCGACAGCGGCTTCTCCTGCGCGATGGGCTCGACCAGCGGGCCGACGTACTCGAGGATGCCGTCGCCGAGCTGGTTGTAGTAATCGTTGATCTGACGTGCCCGCTTGGCGGCGTAGATGACCAGGGCGTACTTGGACGAGGTGCGCTCGAGCAGCTCGTCGATCGGCGGGTTGGTGAGGCCGATCGGAGTGTCGTAGGCGGGCGCGGAGATGGTGTCCGTACTGCTCACTAGGGGGGCTCCTGCGGGTTGTTGACCGATATTGTCGCGGACGGGTGTCACGAACTCGAATTTGTGCTAACGAACAACGATACCAACTGCTCGCAGGCGCTGGTCACCTCGTCGTTCACGATCACGATGTCGAACTCGTCACAAGCGGCCAGTTCGGTGCGCGCGGTCTCCAGCCTGCGCTCGATGACCTCCGGCGATTCGGTGCCACGCGAACGCAGCCGCGATACCAGCTCGTCCCAGCTGGGCGGGGCCAGGAACACCAGCAGCGCTTCCGGCATCGCCTTACGGACCGAGCGCGCGCCTTCCAGATCGACCTCGACCAGCACGGGCAGGCCTTCGGCCAGCGCCGCGCGGACCGGGGCGGCCGGGGTGCCCGAGCGCTGCAGTCCGCCGTGGATATCGGCCCATTCGAGCAGGTCCCCGGCCTCGATCATCGCGTCGAATTCCGCACGGCTGACGAACCGGTAGTCACGGCCGTCGACCTCCCCGGGCCGTGGGGCCCGGGTTGTGGCCGACACGCTGAACACCAGGTGCGGTAGGCGTTCGCGAACGCAGCGCACCACGGTGGACTTGCCCACGGCCGAGGGGCCGACCAGAACGACCAGCCGACCCTTCGTCATGTGTTCGACCACCGGCGGTTGTCAGGCGCCGACGTCGAACTTGGCCAGCAGGGCCTTGCGCTGCCGATCGCCCAGGCCGCGCAGACGGCGGGTGGGAGCGATCTCCAGCTCGGTCATGATCTCGGCCGCCTTGACCTTGCCGACCTTGGGCAGGGCTTCGAGCAGGGCCGACACCTTCATCTTGCCGATGATCTCATTGGTCTCGGCGTCGTTGAGGACACTCTTCAGGTCGGTGCCGCCACGCTTCAAGCGATCCTTGAGCTCCGCCCGAGTGCGGCGAGCGGCCGCCGCCTTCTCCAAAGCAGCGGCGCGCTGCTCGTCAGTCAGCTGGGGAAGGGCCACGGTTCCTCCGTCTCATCGTTCATTGCATCAACTACTGCCCAATTACCCGGCAGTGACAGCGACCGTACCCACGACTCCTGCCGATTGCGAACCCACCCCCCAGGTCAGCGCATGATTCGACGATGCCGTAGGGGACGCCGGGCGCAATGCCGAACCCGGCTCGCCCACCCTCCCGAACACCGGTTCGAATCGGCGAAACAGCCTGCGAGCAGGACGTTTTCGTACACGGGACGAATTAGCGGGCCGGTTGCCACAGCGTCGCGATCGCTCCCGGCAAACCCACACCCCCCCCGACCAGGAACTTTCTGGAAAATTTCTGCGTGTCGCTCCGGAATCGGGCGCGTGTCGCGTTCCGGGCATCCCGCGCGCACCTCGGACCACGTCAGGACCGTGCGCGGGTCTCGGCACCGGCCCGTGGCCTCGGCAGACGTATGACGCCGGGCCGGGCCGACCGGAAGCGCCGAGCAGGGGTATCGGCAGGCAGGAGCGTCTACGGGCGCTGCTGGCCTCGTGCCGGGTACTCGGCCCCCCAACTGACCACACAGCGTTTCAGCGGGCCGTCAGGGCACCAGCAACCGCACCTCACGCGCCGGCGCCGGACGCTCGGCACCGCACATGGATCAGGCCCGGCCCGAGGGGTGGGCGGGCCGGACCTGATGTCCCCCGCGAGCGCGAGGTGCTGTGATGGAAAACCGCCGGCTGTTGCCCCGCCGGAGATCCCCCGATCAACCTCCACAGCATCTCACCGCCGCGACGCCGATACCAGCACCTCGGCCGATGCGTCGCGGATGAGACACCCGTGTCGAAACCGTCGCCGGGCCCGCGGTGATCGGGTACCCGGGCGCGGGCTACCCCAGCAGGAAGCCGAATTCTTCCTGCAACGCCGTCATGCGCGCCCGTAGCGCCGGAACCGATGGCCCCTCACGCAACACTTCCCGCGAGGCATTGGGGACGACACCGTGCAATAGGTGCTCGGGTACGAGGCCGCGAATCGAGTCCGCTCCCCCGCCCTGCGCGCCGACCCCCGGCATCAGGATCGGCCCGTTCAGCGCGCTCAGATCCGGCGCTTCGGTGAGGGTGGCGCCGACCACGACACCGACGGAACCGAAGCCATCGCCGGTGTTGCGGGCCGCGGCGGCGTCGACGATCGTCTGGGCGATGGTGCGCCCGTCGCCCGCGGTGACCCGTTGCAGCTGCGCGCCTTCGGGATTGGAGGTCGCCGCCAGCACGAACACACCGCGGTGATTGGCCTGCGCCAGTTCGAGGGCCGGATCGAGGGAGCCGAAGCCGAGATACGGCGACACCGTCACCGCGTCCGAACTCAGCGGACCGTCGCCGAGCCAGGCGCGGGCGTAGGCGTCCATGGTGGAACCGATATCGCCGCGTTTGGCGTCGGCCAGCACCAGCGTGCCGGAATCACGCAACACCTCGATGGTGCGCTCGAGCACCCCGATCCCGCCCGCGCCATAGACCTCGAAGAACGCCACCTGCGGCTTGACCAGCGCGACGCAGCCGTCGAAGGCCTCCACGCAGATCTCGGCGAAGGCTTCCAGACCGTCGACGTCGTCGGTCAGGCCCCACTGGCCGAGCAGGCCGGGATGGGGATCGATGCCGACGCACAGCGGCCCGAACTGCCGCATCGCGTGCTGTAGCCGTTCGCCGAAGGTCCGCACCGATCCCGCTCCGCTCTCCTGATCGTGGCTCACCCGCGCAGTACCGCGTGCAGTTCCTGCAGCGAACGCACCCCGATGCCGCCGTTGATGCTGGCCTCGATGCCCTGCACGGCCGCAGCCGCGCCCTGCACCGTGGTGATGCACGGGATGTTCACGCCCACTGCGGCACTACGGATCTCGTAGCCGTCCACGCGGGGCCCGGAGTTGCCGTACGGGGTGTTGAACACCATGTCGACCTCGCCGTCGCGGATCTGCTCGACGATGGTCGGCTCGTCGGCCGGACCGGCCTCGGAGTGCTTGCGCACCCGCTCGCACGGAATGCCGTTGCGGCGCAACATCTCCGCGGTGCCCTCGGTGGCCAGGATGCGGAAGCCCAGATCGTTGAGCCGCTTCACCGGGAACACCATGGCGCGCTTGTCGCGGTTGGCGATGGAGACGAACACCGTGCCCTCGGTCGGCAGCGAACCGTAGGCCGCGGTCTGGCTCTTGGCGAAGGCGGTACCGAAATCGGCGTCGATGCCCATGACCTCACCGGTGGACTTCATCTCCGGCGAGAGCAGCGAGTCCACTCCGGTGCCGTCGGCCTTGCGGAACCGATGGAAGGGCAGCACGGCTTCCTTCACCGCGACCGGAGCGTCCAGCGGGACGTGCCCACCGTCGCCGTCGCCGGGCAGCATGCCCTCCTTGCGCAGATCGGCGATGGTGGCGCCGAGCATGATCCGCGCGGCCGCCTTGGCCAGCGGCACCGCGGTGGCCTTGGAGACGAACGGCACGGTGCGGCTGGCGCGTGGGTTGGCCTCGAGCACGTAGAGCACGTCGTCCTTGAGCGCGTACTGCACGTTGAGCAGGCCCTTGACCCCGATGCCCTTGGCCAGCGCCACGGTGGAGCGGCGCACGGCCTCGATATCGCTGCGCCCGAGGGTGATCGGCGGGAGCGCGCACGCCGAGTCACCGGAGTGGATTCCGGCCTCCTCGATGTGTTCCATCACGCCGCCCAGGTACACCTCGTCGCCGTCGCAGAGCGCATCGACGTCGATTTCGATGGCGTCTTCGAGGAAGCGGTCGACCAGCACCGGGTGCTCGGGGTTGAGTTCGGTGGCCCGGGAGATGTAGCCCTCGAGCGAGGTCTCGTCGTAGACGATCTCCATGCCGCGGCCGCCGAGCACGTAGGACGGGCGCACCAGCACCGGGTAGCCGATCTCGGCCGCGATCTTCTTGGCCTGCTCCACCGTGGTCGCGGTGCCGTACTTCGGCGCGGGCAGACCGGCCGCGACCAGCACGTCACCGAATTCGCCCCGGTCCTCGGCCAGGTCGATCGCGGCGGCGCTGGTACCGACGACGGGTACGCCCGCGTCGGTGAGCCGCTGCGCCAGGCCCAGCGGGGTCTGGCCGCCCAACTGCACGATGACGCCGGCGACGGTGCCGGATTCTGTCTCCGCGTGATAGACCTCGAGCACGTCTTCGAAGGTCAACGGCTCGAAGTAGAGCCGATCGGCGGTGTCGTAGTCGGTGGAGACAGTCTCCGGGTTGCAGTTGACCATCACCGTCTCGTAGCCGGCCTGCGACAGCGTCTGCGCGGCATGCACACACGAGTAGTCGAACTCGATGCCCTGACCGATCCGGTTCGGGCCCGACCCGAGGATGATCACCTTCTCGCGCTCACGCTGCGGCGCGACCTCCGATTCGGCGGCGGGATCGAGCTCGTAGGCCGAGTAGTGGTAGGGGGTCTTGGCCTCGAACTCGGCAGCGCAGGTGTCGACGGTCTTGAACACCGGGCGCACCCCGAGCCGGTGGCGCAGCGCGCGCACACCGCTCTCGCCGGCCAGTTCGGGGCGCAGCGCGGCGATCTGCCGGTCGGACAGGCCGTAGTGCTTGGCCTGGCGCAGCAGCGATTCGTCGAGCACCGGCGCGTCGAGCAATTCCTGTCGCAGCTCGACCAGGCCGGCGACCTCGGCGACAAACCATGGGTCGATGCCGGAGGCGGCGGCGACGTCGTCGATGCTCGCGCCCAGGCGCAGGGCACGCTCCACCTGATAGATGCGGCCTTCGGTGGGCACCCGCAGGTCATCGAGGATGGCGGTGATCGCGGCCTGGACGTCGGCGGGAGCGTCGGAGGCCGGGGCCCACTGTCCGTCGTCGGTGGTCCAGAATCCGGCGGACTTGGTCTCCAGCGAACGCAGCACCTTGCCCAGCGCCTCGGCGAAGTTGCGGCCGAGCGACATCGCCTCGCCCACCGACTTCATGGTGGTGGTCAGTGTGCCATCGGCACCGGGGAACTTCTCGAACGCGAACCGCGGCGCCTTGACCACGACGTAGTCGAGCGTCGGCTCGAAGCAGGCCGGGGTTTCCTTGGTGATGTCGTTGACGATCTCGTCGAGGGTGTAGCCGATGGCCAGTTTGGCGGCGATCTTGGCGATCGGGAAGCCGGTGGCCTTGGACGCCAGCGCCGAGGACCGCGACACGCGCGGGTTCATCTCGATGACGATCAGGCGGCCGTCGGCCGGGTTCACCGCGAACTGGATGTTGCAGCCGCCGGTGTCCACGCCGACCTCACGCAGGATGGCGATGCCCAGATCGCGCATCTTCTGGTACTCGCGATCGGTCAGGGTCATGGCCGGGGCGACGGTCATCGAGTCGCCGGTGTGCACGCCCATCGGGTCGACGTTCTCGATCGAGCAGACGATCACGACGTTGTCGCGACCGTCGCGCATCAGCTCGAGCTCGTATTCCTTCCAGCCGAGGATGGACTCCTCGATCAGGACGTTCGCGGTCGGCGAAGCGGCGAGGCCACCGCCGGCGATGCGGTCGAGGTCCTCGTCGTTGTAGGCCATGCCGGAGCCGAGGCCGCCCATGGTGAACGAGGGCCGCACGACCACCGGGAAGCCGAGCTCGGCGACGGTCTCGCGCACCTCGTCCATGGTGAAACAGACCCGCGAGCGCGCACTCTCACCGCCGACCTTGGCGACGATGTCCTTGAACTTCTGCCGGTCCTCACCGCGCTGGATGGCGTCGAAGTCGGCGCCGATCAGCTCGACGTCGTACTTCTCCAGCACGCCGCGCTCGTGCAGCGCGACGGCGGTGTTGAGCGCGGTCTGCCCGCCGAGGGTGGCCAGGATGGCGTCGGGACGCTCCTTGGCGATGACCTTCTCGACGAACTCGGGGGTGATCGGCTCGACGTAGGTGGAGTCGGCGAACTCCGGGTCGGTCATGATCGTGGCCGGGTTGGAGTTGACCAGCGACACCCGCAGGCCCTCCGAGCGCAGCACCCGGCAGGCCTGGGTGCCGGAGTAATCGAACTCGCAGGCCTGACCGATGACGATCGGGCCCGAGCCGATCACCAGGATGTGGTTCAGATCGGTGCGGCGAGGCATCAGGCTCCTTCCATCAGACCGGCGAAACGGTCGAACAAGTACGCGGCATCATGGGGGCCGGCGGCGGCTTCGGGGTGGTACTGCACGGAGAACGCGCGACCGTCGACCAGGCGCACGCCCTCGACGGTGCCGTCGTTGGCGCAGACGTGGCTGACCTCGGCCTTGCCGAACGGGGTGTCGAACTGTTCACCCCGCTCGCCTTCGAGGGCGAAGCCGTGGTTCTGCGCGGTGATCGAGATGCGGCCGGTCTCGTGCTCGACGACCGGGATGTTGATGCCGCGGTGGCCGAACTTCATCTTGTAGGTGCCGCGACCCAGCGCCCGGCCCAGGATCTGGTTGCCGAAGCAGATGCCGAACAGCGGCAGGCCGGCGCCGAGGATCTGGCGGGTGAGTTCGACCGCACCGTCCTGGGTGGCCGGGTCGCCCGGGCCGTTGGACAGGAACACGCCGTTCGGCTTCAGCTCCTGGATCTGGTCGAACGAGGTGCCCGACGGCACCACGTGCACCCGGATGCCGCGTTCGGCGAACATCCGCGGGGTGTTGGTCTTGATACCGAGATCCACCGCGACCACCGTGAAGCGGTGCTCGCCGGTGGGCTCGATGGTGTAGAGCCCGTCGGTGCTGACTTCCTCGGCCAGGTCCGCGCCGAGCATGGACGGCTGGCCGTTGACCCTGGCCACCAGTTCGTCGACGGTGGCGGCGACGGCGTCACCGCTGAAGATGCCCGCCTTCATCGAACCGCGGGTGCGCAGGTGCCGGACCACCGCGCGGGTGTCGATGCCCGCGATGCCGACGACGTCCTGACGCTCCAACTCATCGGGCAGCGTCCGGGTGGCGCGCCAGTTGGAGGCACGGCGCGCGGGGTCGCGCACGGCGTAGCCGGCGACCCAGATCTTGCCGGACTCGTCGTCCTCGTCGTTCCAGCCGGTGTTGCCGATCTGCGGCGCCGTGGCCACCACGATCTGGCGGTGATAGCTGGGGTCGGTCAGGGTTTCCTGGTAACCGGTCATCGCGGTGCAGAACACCGCCTCGCCCAGTGTCTCGCCGACGGCGCCGTAGGAGGTGCCACGGAAAACCCGGCCATCCTCCAGCACCAAGGCCGCTTCGTAATTTCCGCTCATCCCTCGTCTCCCGTCGTCATCTGTGCCCACGCCGGATACACCGTCTTGTCGTCTCCTCGGAAACCGGTATCGATCTCGGTTCCGGTCGGCAGCTTCCAGCGAATCACCAGCACACCATCTTCTGTCATCACCTTGCCCGCATGGCCGCGTTCGGTGCGTACCGCCGTGATCGATTCCTGCGGAATCCAGATCACCGACGCGCCGTCCCGCTCGAGCAGGATGCCTTTCTCGAACCGGGTGAGTTCGGCATTGGCCCGAAAGCCCAGGTCGCCGACCGCGATCCGGTCCTGCCAGCTCGGCGCCATGGTGCTGCCGAGGTAGAGGCCGGTGGTCGGTTCGAGCAGCTGAGCGCCCAGTTCCTGCGGCACCGGCGGCAGTTCGCCGATGCGCGCGGCCTGACGGGCGGCCCGGTTCTGCCAGCCCCGGTACATCAGGTAGATCAGCACCGCCCACAGCAGCGCCAGTCCGACCACCCACAGCGCGCGTTCCATTACGACTGCCCTCCGCTCCGCGCCGGCGCCGCGGCTACACCGTCACGGGCGGTGATCCGGCCGCGCAGCAAGGTGGTGGTGACCCGGGCGGGCAGCGTCATGTCCTGGTACGGGGTGTTGTCGGAGATGCTGGCGAGTTCTTTCGCTCGCACCGTCCAGCTCGCGTCCGGGTCGACAAGCACCAGGTTGGCCGGCTCACCGACCGCGATCGGCCTGCCGTGCTCGTCCAGCCCGACGATCTCGGCCGGACGCTCGCTCATCACCTTCGCCACCCCGCGCCAATCCAGCAGACCCGGGCGGACCATGGTCTCCACCACGATCGACAGCGCGGTCTCCAGCCCGAGCATGCCGGGCCGGGCGGCGGCGAACTCGCAGCACTTGTCCTGTTCGGCATGCGGGGCGTGGTCGGTGGCGACGCAGTCGACGATGCCCTCGGCCAATGCCTGCCGCAGCGCGATGGCGTCGGAAGCCTCGCGCAGCGGCGGGTTGACCTTGTTGACCGCGTCGTAGGTTTCCAGCCGCGAGTCGTCGAGCAGCAGATGATGCGGGGTGACTTCGGCGGTGATCGAGATGCCTTGCGACTTGGCCCATTTGACCAGCTCCACGGTGCCCGCCGTGGAGGCGTGGCAGATGTGGACGCGGGCGCCGGCATCGCGGGCCAGCAGGGCGTCGCGGGCGACGATGGATTCCTCGGCGGCGCGCGGCCAGCCGGCCAAGCCCAGTCGTGCGGCGGTCGGGCCTTCGTGCGCGACGGCGCCGACGGTCAACCGCGGCTCCTCGGCGTGCTGGGCGATCAGCACCCCCAGCGAGTTCGCGTACTCCAGGGCGCGCCGCATGATCAGCGGGTCGTAGACGCAGTGACCGTCATCGGAGAACATGCGCACGGCGCCGATACCGGCGGCCATGGTGCCCATCTCCGCGAGCTGCTTGCCTGCCAACCCCACGGTGACCGCGCCGACCGGGTAGACGTCGACCAGGCCGACTTCCTGACCGCGCCGCCACACGTGATCGGTGACCACATGCGAATCCGCCACCGGGTTGGTGTTGGCCATCGCGAAGACCGCGGTGTAGCCGCCGAGCGCGGCGGCGGCGGAACCGGATTCGATGGTCTCGGTGTCCTCACGGCCTGGCTCACGCAGGTGGGTGTGCAGATCGACGAAGCCGGGCAGCAGGACCTGGCCCTTGCCGTCGATGATCTCGGCGCCGTCGACGACGCCCAGGTCGGTGGCGATATCGCGGATCTCACCGTCGGTGACGAGCACGTCGACCGGCTCGCCCTCCCCGTAGACCAGCACGCCTTTCAGCAATACGGAGTCACTCACGCTGTTCCCTCCGGGCATGGGCGGGCGCCCTCCGTGGTTACGCACGCTGCCTCCTCCGGGCGCTGACCGCTCATGCCGCCGCCTCCTGAGTCCCCACCAGCAGCCGGAACAGCACCGCCATCCGCATATGCACTCCGTTCGTCACCTGTTGCAGCACCGCGGCCTTGGGTGAATCCGCCACCGACGACGCGATTTCCATACCGCGCAGCATCGGACCCGGATGCAGCACCACCGCGTGCTCGTCCAGCAGCGCCAGCCTGCGTTCGGACAGGCCGTAGTTCACCGCGTATTCGCGGGCCGACGGGAAGAACCCGCCGTTCATCCGTTCGGCCTGCACCCGCAGCATCAGCACCGCGTCGGCGCCGGGCAGTTCGGCGTCGAGGCTGTGCGAGACCCGCACCGGCCAGCCCTCGACCCCGGTCGGCAGCAGGGTGCGCGGCGCGACGAGCACCACTTCCGCGCCGAGCGTGGACAGCAGGAAGGCGTTGGAGCGGGCGACCCGGCTGTGCAGGATGTCACCGACGATCACCACGCGCCTGCCCTCGATTGTGCCGAGGCGCTGACGCAGGGTGAGCGCGTCCAGCAGCGCCTGGGTGGGGTGCTGGTGGGTGCCGTCACCGGCATTGATGACGGCGGGGACCGACCCGCCGGTGGTGAGTGCCCAGTCCTCGAACCAGCGCGCGATCTGATGCGCCGCACCCGAGGCCGGATGCCGCACGATCAGCGCGTCGGCGCCCGCGGCATGCAGGGTGAGCGCGGTATCGCGCAGTGATTCGCCCTTGGCGACCGAGGAGCTGCTCGCGCTGACGTTGATGACGTCGGCGCTCATCCATTTGCCCGCGACCTCGAACGAGACCCGCGTGCGGGTGGAGTTCTCGAAGAACACCGTCATCACGGTGCGTCCGCGCAGGGTCGGCAGTTTGTGGACCTCGCGGCCCAGCAGCGCCTGTTCGAAACGTTCGGCCTCGTCGAGCAGTTCGGTGGCGACCTCGCGGTGCAGGTCGGCGACCGTCAGTAGATGCCTCACGCTTCCTCCTGGTGCAGGTACACACCGTCGCGGCCGTCGTGTTCGGTGAGCAGCACCGAGATGTCCTCGGTGCGGGCGGTCGGCACGTTCTTGCCGACGAAGTCGGCGCGGATCGGCAGTTCGCGGTGGCCGCGGTCGACCAGGACCGCGAGCTGCACGGCGCGGGGGCGGCCGAGGTCGCGCAGACCATCGAGGGCCGAGCGCACGGTGCGGCCGGAGAACAGCACGTCGTCGACGAGGACGACGAGCGCGTCCTCGATGCCGCCTTCGGGCACCGAGGTGCGTTCGAGCGGGCGGTGCGGCCTGCTGCGCAGATCGTCGCGGTAGAGGGTGATGTCCAGCGAGCCGAGCGCGGGACGGACACCGGAGAATTCCTCGATCTTGTCCGCGAGCCGGGCCGCCAGGGTGGTGCCGCGGGTCGGTATGCCGATCAGCACCACGCGGGGCGCGGCCGGATCACCCGAATCCAGGGCGGTCTTCTCGATGATCTGATGCGCGATGCGCGCGATGGTGCGGCCGACGTCGGAGGGAGACAACAGTTCCCGTCCCGCCGCTACCCATGCCGGAGTGTGACGCTCCGAGGGGGCGCTCGCCCCGGCGGCGTCGCCGCTGCCCGCCGACGTCGCTTCGGCAGCGCCGGACGCGGCTGCCCGTTCTTCGGGCACAGCCATGCCGACCTCCTTCCCCGCCTCACCGGACGGTCCGTTAAAGGATGTCTTACGCCGAGCAGCCTATCAGCCCGCTGCGGCGGCCTTTCACCAGGTGAGGGCTGGGTCGGCGAGTGTGAGCGGGGACACCGGCCATCGCCTCGGGGCCGGTTGTGAGCCCGATAACGCAACCGGCCGACCAGGATTCGGCGTCGGGGCCCGAGGCCGTTGATCGGGATCGGGCGTCACCGTCGCCGGA
The DNA here is from genome assembly GCF_000308555.1 of Nocardia cyriacigeorgica NBRC 100375. Taxonomy (GTDB): domain Bacteria; phylum Actinomycetota; class Actinomycetes; order Mycobacteriales; family Mycobacteriaceae; genus Nocardia; species Nocardia cyriacigeorgica. Next base: position 13,730 of record NZ_BAFY01000156.1, read on the forward strand.
CACCAGCTCGCGCCGCGCCTGGTAGGACGGGGCGGCGACGACATCGTCGTCGACAGGCCGGACCGCGACCGAGCGTGCCTCATCGAACTGGCCGGGCAGGTACACCGCCGCGGCCCCACACGCGAGCGATGCCCTACTCCGATCAGGGCCGACAGCCGGTCAGCGCAGTGCCGAGGTTTCGGCGAGGACCTTGTCGCGGTGCTGATCGCGCAGCGCCTTGTGGTGCGGGCTGCGCCGGACCACCAGGTAGGCCAGTCCGAGCACCGCGAACCAGATCGGCGTCACCAGCAGCGCCTGCAGGGTGTCGGACTCCTGGGTGAGCGCCCAGATCAGGAACACGAAGAACGCGAGCACGGCCCAGACCATCGGGATACCACCGGGCATCTTGAACTTCGAGGCCTCGTGCAGGTGCGGGCGGCGGCGCCGGAAGGCCAGATAGCTGGCCAGGATCATGGTCCACACGAACATGAAGCACAGCGACGAGATCGTGGTCACCACGGTGAACGCCTCCACGATCGACTGTCCCGCGTAGAGCAGCACCACGCCGATCATCAGGAACGCGCACGAGAACCGCAACGCGTTGGCCGGCACCCGGCGCGGCGAGAGCTTGCCGAAGATGGCGGGTGCGTCGCCGTCACCGGCCAGGCCGTAAACCATCCGCGAGGTGGAGTAGATACCGGAGTTCGCGCTGGAGGTGGCGCTGGTGAGCACGACGAAGTTCACCACGCTCGCCGCGATCCCGAGGCCGGCCAGGCTGAACATCGCCACGAACGGGCTCTCGTCGGCCGAGACCTCCCGCCACGGCGTCACCGCGCAGATGACGATCAGCGCGCCCACATAGAACAGCAGCACGCGGACCGGAATGGAGTTCACCGCGCGCGGCAGTGTCCGCTCCGGATCCTTGGCCTCGGCCGCGGTGGTGCCGACCAACTCGATGCCGACGAAGGCGAAGACCGCGATCTGGAAGCCCGCGACGAAGCCCATCGGGCCCATCGGGAAGAAGCCGCCGTCGTTCCACAGGTTCGCGATCGAAGCGGTGCTGCCGCTGTCACCGGTGAAGCCGGTCAGCACCATCACCAGACCGGTCACGATCAGCGCGCCGATGGCGATCACCTTGATCAACGCGAACCAGAACTCGGTCTCGCCGAACGCGCGAACGGTGGGCAGGTTCAGCACCAGCAGCACCGCGATACAAACCAGCGCGGGAATCCACAGCGGCAGCTCCGGCCACCAGTAGGCGACATAACCGGCGATCGCGACCACGTCGGCGATACCGGTGACCACCCAGCAGAACCAATAGGTCCAGCCGGTGAAGAACCCCGCCCACGGACCGAGCAGATCACCGGCGAAATCGCTGAACGATTTGTAGTCGGAGTTCGACAGCAGCAGCTCGCCCATCGCCCGCATGACGAAGAACAGGAAGAACCCGATGATCATGTAGACGAGGATCACCGAAGGCCCCGCCAGCGAAATCGTCTTACCCGAGCCCATGAACAGGCCGGTGCCGATGGCGCCGCCGATCGCGATCAGCTGAATGTGCCGGTTGGCCAGCTGGCGACTCAGATGTCCGGGCCCCTCGGGTCCCCCCGCCGGATTCTCCTTGTCCCCCGAACCTCCGTCGCTCTGCAGCACGGCCATGGAACTCCCTCCGAATCAAGCGCGAAGAGCCCATTCGACCATCCGGCGACGGACGCGGGCCCGGCGGATAGGGTATGCACACGGGCTACTAGCACATATGTTCGAATAGCGTTAGGCTCTGTCGCATGTCCATGCCGCTACAGGGATCGCTGTTCGACGGGCTCGGCGAGACCGGGTTGGGGCCGCTGGCAGGCGTGCGCCGCACCCGTCTCGCCGCGGGCGCCTGGGTGGACCAGCTACCCGGTTGGCTCAGCGGAGCCGACGAGCTGTTCGAGCAGCTGGCGTCGGCGGTACCGTGGCGCGCCGAGCGGCGGCCGATGTACGACCGGGTGGTCGATGTGCCGCGGCTGCTGTGCTTCTACGACGAAGCCGACCCGCTACCCGACCCGCTGCTCGGTCAAGCCCGCCAGGCCCTCACCGCGCATTACCGGGCCGAGCTGGGTGAGCCGTTCCGCACGGCAGGGTTGTGCTTCTACCGCGACGGGCGCGACAGCGTCGCCTGGCACGGCGACACCATCGGACGCGGCGCCCGCAACGACACCATGGTCGCCATCGTGTCGCTGGGCGCGCCTCGCCCACTGCTGTTGCGGCCCAAGGGCGGCGGCGAGAGCCTGCGCTTCCACCCGGGCCACGGCGATCTGTTCGTCATGGGCGGATCCTGCCAGCGCACCTGGGAGCACGCGGTCCCCAAGACCCGCAAACCCGTCGGGCCCCGCATCAGCATTCAGTTCCGACCGCGCAACGTGCGTTGAGGTAGCGGGCGCCGGGTCACCCCGCGTCGATCACCGGGAGCGCGTTGCGCCCCAACGACCGCGGCACGATCGGTCGCCGCGGCCCGGCGCGGTAGCAGCTGTCGCGCGCCCCTCGCACCTCACCTTCGCAGCTCGCGTCGTGCGGGCAGACACCACGACACATCCGGCAGGCAACGGATTTTCGGCGCATCGTGATCCGAAACGTGGCGGCGGCCACAGCACAGTGTCGTACCCGGCCGCTACATTTGCTCCATGAATGATCCTGGGGCGGGGGTGCTGGCGGTGATGCCGCTGCACACGATCAGCGATGTCTACGGTGAAGACGGTCTGCGCGGGCGATTCGAGTTGGAGACGGCGGAGCTACCCGGCGCCGAGCAGCTCACGGCCGCACTCGACTTGGCCACCGAACTGCATCGCGACGACCGATACGGGCGCGAGCCGTACATCAATCATCTACTGCGCGTGGCGATCCGGATCGCCAGCCACTACGAGGTGCGCGACACCGAGGTGGTGATCGCCGGGCTGCTGCACGACTCGGTGGAAGACCATCCCACCGCATTGGCGGGCGCGCGGTCCGGATCGCCGACGTCGGCCGCACTGGCCGCCCTCACCGAGCGTTTCGGTTCCCGCGTCGCCGATATCGTCGCCTCGGTGACCAATCCGGCGCCCGACCCCGCCCGCGACCGGCACGAGCAGTACCGCGAGCACGTCATCACCGAACTCGAGCGGGCGCCATGGGCCAGAGTGGTCAAGTTGTCGGATTTCACCGACAACGGCGTGGGCATCCTGTACGCCACCGGCCCGGTCCTGCACAAACTCGCCACCAAATACCGGCCACTCACCGACGTCTACCGCGACCTGGTCTTGCGGGCGGACACCCCGCTCGCCGAGCACGTCAAGGTACACATCCTCGAGCAACTCGACCTGGCCGATCAACGTTTCGACGCCATCCTGGCACCACGCTGAGTCAACGGCGCCGCATTTCCCCGCCGGACCCGCCGCCACCCTGCCGAGCAGCCGAACCCGTCGGCCGCAGCACTCGCGGTGCCGCCGAGCGCGTGACCCGCGGCGGCCACCCGCTTCGCCAGGAGGCTCACCGCGCGGGGTGGATCACGGGCCTCGGCACCATATCCGCTACAGCACCGGAGCGGCGGGCGCGGTCGGCGAATGTCACGGGACCCGCAGGACCGATTCCGTCAGCGCGCGCACCGCCGCCGGCACCCGATCGGTCTCCCCCGATCGCACCAGATCGGGCACGGTCGGCCCGGCCAGACTATCCAGCAGTAGCCGCCCCATGACTTCGGCGTCCACGTCGGGGCGGGTCTCGCGCAGCAACGCGGTGATGTGGTCGAACCAGAATTGATGGAACTCAGCGGTTCTCGGATGCGGGGGCTCGTTGCGGTAGGCGGCCATGAGCTCGAGATTGTCGATCACCAGCCATGCCATCGCCTCGAAGAATGCGACGAGCCGCTCCCCCGCCGGCGCGCCAGGCCCCAGCGGCGGCGGCCCCTCCTTGACCGCGTTCATCAGCGTCACTGCACTCTCGGCGACCATCTCGTGCAGCAGCCCGGCGCGGTTGCCGAAGCGATGGAAGATGGTCCCCTTGCCGACGCCCGCGGCCGCCGCGACGCGGTCCATCGTGATCGCCTCGGCGCCCTGCTCGGCGAGCAGAGCCCTGGTCGCGTCCAGGATCGCGCGCCGATTGCGCGCGGCATCCGCGCGTTCGGCCGGGCGGCGGTCGGTCATCGCACCACTTTCATTGACAAGTTGACCGGCGGTCCATATCGTCGTGGTGACAAGTGGACTGTCAGTCAAGTTATAGAGTTCTGATGCAGGCAATCGTAATGACGGGAACCGGTGGGCCCGAGGTTCTGGTCGCGCGCGAGGTCCCCGAGCCGCGCCCCGAGGCCGGTGAGGTACTGATTCGCACCGAAGCGATCCCGGTCCTCTACCCGGAAACCCTCTTGCGCTCCGGCGTTTTCCCGATGGCGGCCGAGCTTCCCGCCGTTTTCGGATTCCAGGCGGCCGGCGAGGTGGTCGAGGTGGGTGCCGGAGCAGATCGGGATCTGGTCGGGCGGCGCGTTGTCGTGGAGACAGCGGGTGCGGGCTCGTATGCCGAATTCGTCCGCGCCTCCGCCGAATCCGCAACCCCCATCCCGGCCGGCGTTTCCGCCGACGATGCCGCGGCGGCGGTGATGAGCGGATCGGTCGCGCTCGCACTGCTGAAGGCCGCGCGCCTCACCGGCACCGAGACGGTGCTGGTGGAAGCGGGCGCGACGGGCGTCGGCAGCTATCTGGTCCAGCTCGCCGAGCAGTTCGGCGCGGCGCGGGTGATCGCCACCGCGGGCGATGCGGCCAAGCGGGAGCGGACCCGCGAGCTCGGTGCCGCCGACGTGGTCGATCACCGTGACGATGACTGGACCGAAACCTTGCGCGCCCGGCTCGGTGATGCCACCGTCGATGTCGTCTTCGATTCCATCGGCGGCTCCTCCGCCGCACCGCTGCTCGATGTGATGACCCCGGGCAGCGGGCGCATGCTCAGCTACGGCTGGCTCTCCGGTGCGCCGGCCCAGGTGTCGGCCGGCGATCTCCTCCCCCGTGGGCTCACCCTCGTCGGCTGCGCTGGACCCGCCTGGCTCGCGAGCCTTGCGCCACACCGAGCCGACATCCTCGACCGAGTCCACGCACTCGTCCCCGCCGTCGAGACGACGCTGCCGCTCGAAGACGCGGCCAAGGCGCATGAGCTGGTCGAATCACGCGCCCCGCTCGGCAAGATCATTCTGCGGCCCGGCGGGAATCGGTAGCGGGCAGGCCGGGCGCTGATCACGGCTGCGAGATCAGCGCCATGGCTTCGCCGACGATCGGCTCGTGCGTCAGCGTTCGAGCAGGAAGTCAGCGTTCGAGCAGGAAGAAGTAGGGCTCGGCCAGTCCGCGCATGTCCATGACGCCGAGCAGCGCGTCCTCGTCGAGGCGCCGGAAGTGATCGATGATCGGCAGATGGTCGTAGACCATGGCCGCGCTGACCACGCCACGGTACTCGATATCGCGCAACCGCGCCGTCGGCTTCTTGGTGCGCAGCGCAGGAGCGAGGAAGCGCAGGTTGTTGCGCACCGGGCGCAGCCAGGTGGCCGGGAATCGACCGGCCAGTCCCAGTGGGGCACGGCGCGGATCGACGGCGAAGATCGAACCGTTCTCATCGGAGAACAGCAGTGGATGCACCGCGTCGGCGCTGTCGAATTGCTTGCCGTACCAGCCGGATTCCACGAGCACGCCGGCCCACGGGTGACCGGTGTCGATTTCGCTGCCACGCCAGCGTCCGGTGGTCACTTCGGAGACGGGGGCGGCGGGCAGTTCGTCGAACACCGCCCACGCCTGCTCCGGCGTGCAGCGTCCACGCAATACCGTGCGCTGATCTTCGGTCATCGCCCGACTCCTCACCGTCGCAATGTTGGGAAGGAAAGTCTATCTGTCTCTCAATCCCTGGTGGCGATCGGGCACCGACCGGGATTTGACCTCGAGTGTGGTTGAGGAAGCAAGATCGATGCCGAGAGCGGGTCCGGCTTCGCGGCCGAGCTCCGCACTCGATTCGAGCCGTTCGCGGCTCGTCGCTCGCGCTCCCGCCGGGGTCCTGTACACCCACCCGGCGGGAGCTCGGAGTTGGCTCGGCGGCTTCCCACCTCGGCGCGATCGGTCCGAAACTTCCCGCCTGGCAACACTTCCTGTGCGGCAGGCCAGTGATACCGGGCAGGCCCGACCCGGGATACGCGGACGCTCCCGCCGCGCCGCGGATAGGGTGAACGGATGCGGACCGTGCTCGAACCACACGTCGATGCCGCCAATCACCTCACTCGCCGCTGGTGCGATATGGCCGGCGGCGGAGATTTCGTCCTCTCCGGTGCCGGACTGTGGCCATTGCTCGGCCTGATGGCCTCGGCGGCGGGCGGGCCGGCGCGGGCCGAACTCGAAGCGGCCATCGGGATGCCCGGCAGCACAGCGCATTCGATGGCGCTGCGACTCGTGGCGGCGATGAATGATTCCGTCGACCTCTCGGCAGCACTCGGCGTGTGGGTCAACCGCAGGCTGGCACTGAACGACGAGTGGCTCAGCGGTCTGCCGGTCGGCACCGTCGATCTGCTCACCGACCAAGCCGCTCTCGACGAGTGGGCCGATCGGCACACCCTGGGGCTGATCAAGAAGTTTCCGGTGCAGATCAACGATCTGACTCAACTCGTTCTGGCGACCGCGCTGGTGGCGCGCACAACGTGGCAGAAGCCGTTCCGCGAGACGACGATGACACCCGAGTCCGGTCCGTGGCAGGGATCGCCGGTGACAGCGTTGTCACGCACCACCGGCAGCCTGCGGGACGCGGCGATTCTGGACGGACCACATCCGGTGACCCGCATCGTTGTGCAAGGCACGACTGATGTCGATATCCACCTTCTGCAAGGCCCCGCGACTCCCGCCCACGTGCTCGCTACCGGAGTCGACGCGCTGGCCGGGGCAGTCGAGGTGCGGACCGACCTGCCGGTCGGCACCACCGGGCCCGGGCTGACGGTGCGCGAAGAGATTTCACTGAAGAACCGGCACCAACTCCGGCTGCGATTGCCGCCCTTCGATGTGCGATCCAAGCATGACCTGCTCGAGCCCCGCCTCGCCGCGCTGTTCGGCGTGACCACGGCGAAGACACCGGGCCATTGGTTCCCCGGAATCTCCCCGGCGCCGTTGATGATCGACAGGGGCGCACAGGACGTGCTGGCCCGCTTCACCAAGGACGGATTCGAAGCCGCGGCAGTCACCGCGTTCACCCTCGCCCCCGGCAGCATGCCGCCACCGCCGACCGAACACCGAATCACCGTGTGCAGCGCGACCTTCGACCGCCCTTTCGGTTTCCTCGCCGTCCACCGCCCCACCGGCCTCGTCATCGTGGCCGGCTGGATCGCCTCCCGGCCCGCGCAGCACCGGCCTGCCGTGCGCGATCAGAACACCGCATCGGCCACCCCGGTGCCCGTCCGGAGACGTCCCCAGCCGGTGCCGGTGTCGCCGCCGCCGCGTTCGGCTCCACCGCCACGGCATCCGGCCCCATCACCGTTCGGCCCGGCCATGGCTCCGCCCCCGCCTCCCACCCCGACCCGGCCACCACTCCCGGCGCCCGCCCCGCGGACGCACCGGCCACCCGCGCCGCCCTGGCCACCGGCCTCGGATGCACCGACGACTCCCCTGCGTCGCCCGCCCTCGCCGCCTCCACCGTGGCCGCCGTCCGCACCGTGACGCGACCGGTGGGTGATCCGACGTCGAACGCATCCCACGCGACGGTCCACACGGGGCTCATTCACGCCGAGCCGTCGCGCGATAAGCGACCGTCGCGCGATATTCGCGTTACCCGCCGAGGAATCGCCTTGTTACGCCGCTTCGACGCACCCCGGGTCCGGTGCCCGCGCACTGCCGACCAGGTGGACCGGCGAGACCCGGTCAGTCCCGATAGTCGACGCTCGCGGCGTCCTCATGCGGCAATCGACGCGGACCCGGTCCCTCGTCGCTGAGTGAGTCGCCGGGGTTGAGCACCCAGCAGGTTTGCAGCGACAGACAGCCACAGCCGATGCACCCGGTGAGTTCGCGTTCGAGGGCTTCCAGTTCGCGTCGGCGTGCGGCCAGATGCGATTGCCAGCGCCGCGAGATCCGTTGCCAATCGCGTTTACTCGGCATGCGGTCCTCCGGCAACGAGGCGAAGACCTCGGCGACCTCGGTGAGCGGGATCCCGAGACGCTTGGCGACCAGGATCAGCGACAGCCTGCGCAGCACATGCCTGCGGAAGCGTCGCTGATTACCCGAGGTGCGAATCGAGGTGATCAGCCCTTGGTCCTCGTAGAACCGAACCGCGGACGTGGCGATGCCCGCGCGCTGAGCCACCTCTCCGACCGTCAGCAGGTCGGTGGGTGCCGGTTTCGACATCGGACTCCTTGACTTCAAGTGAGCTTTAAGTTTTAGCGTAGCTGCTCGTGACTTCCACCTCGCTCGATGAGCACGAAAAGCCCTCCGACGATCCACCAACGCTGCCTCCGGTCACCGGCGGCTGGGGTGAGTTGTTGTCCCGCAGGCATATCGCGAGCGTCGCGGTCCTGGCCGGCGGCGTCGCCCTCTACGCGATGAACCTGTATTTCACCGCCGCGCTCATGCCGTCGATCGTCGACGACATCGGTGGCGCCGACTACTACGCATGGGTCGCGACAGGGTTCCTGATGGCGGCGGTCATCGCGTCCATGCTGGTCAGCCGAATACTCGGGAATCGTGGCGTGCGGGGCGCCTACCTCGTCGGCTTTCTCACCTTCGCGATCGGCGCCGCGGCCAACGCCCTGAGCCCGACGATGGAACTGCTGCTGGCCGGGCGCGTCATCCAGGGCTTCGGCGGCGGGTTGCTGGCCGGGCTCGGCTATGCAGTGATCAGGGCCGCGCTCCCCAGCCATCTGTGGGCACGGGCCGCGGGACTGGTGTCGGCGATGTGGGGCGTCGGCACGCTGGTAGGCCCAACCCTCGGCGGTGCGTTCGCCCAGGTCGGCGGCTGGCGCTGGGCCTACGCTCTGCTCCTGCTCGCCGCGGTGGCGCTGGCGGTGCTCGGCTATCGCGCCTTGCCGCCGCGCACCGCGGCAGCGGCCGAACACAGCGCGGTGCCGATGCTGTCGCTGTCACTGCTCACTGCCGCGGCGGCGGTGTTCAGCATCAGTTCTACGGTGGCCTCGGGATGGCCCACAGCGGGGTGCATGGCCGCGGGCGCGGTCTTGCTCGCCCTGTTCCTCGTCGCCGAGAAGCGTGGCTCGTCCTCGGTTCTGCCGCGCTCGACCTATCAGCGCGACAACCCGCTCAAGTGGGTGTACCTCACTGTCGCGGCGCTGTGCGCGGGTGTGATGACCGAGAACTTCATTCCACTGTTCGGTCAGGAGCTCGGCAATCTGGCACCGTTCGCCGCGGGACTGCTCGGCGCGGCTCTTTCCATCGGGTGGGTGGTGTCGCAGCTGTTCAGCGTCAACCTCGGCCCGGCCGCGGCGCGCCGCGCGGTCCGGATCGCACCGGTTCTGCTCACCGGTGGCCTACTCGCCTACGGGTTCGCCCAGTCCGCGGACGCCGCGGTCGTTCTCGTCCTGCTCTGGGCCGCAGCGCTTTTCCTGGCGGGCACAGGTATCGGCCTGGCCTTCCCGCACCTGAGCGTTGCCGCGATGTCCAGTACGACCGACGAGAACGAGGGCGCCAAGGCCGCGGCGGCGTTGAGCACCACCCAACTCATCGCCTACACCGTGACCTCCGCCGTCGCCGGCACCTTGGTCAACCTCGGCGGTGATTCGGTTCTCCATTCCTCACGACTGATGACCTTCGGGATCGCGGCGATCACCGTCGCCGGAACTGTCACCGCGTTGCGGGCGACACCTCGGAGCCGACCGGCAGCGGGCCGGTAGACGAATCGGTCCCGGCCGAACCTCGAGAGGTTCACGACCGGGACCGATTCGGCGTCTCGATGGCGTCAGCCGGTGATCTCCCACTCGTACACCGTGACTTCCGATGCCCCGGTCGTATGTACCGGATCGGTGTAGACGATCTCGCGGGCCTGATCGAGCGAATCGGCCAGCACGATATAGGCACCACCGGTGCCGTCGGTGAAGCGACCGGTTTCCTGCAGCATGCCCTTGGCCCGCAGTTCGGCGAGGAACTGCTTATGCGGTTCCACCACGGCCGGATCGAACCGCGGTGTGCGCATGACCATGACCAGGTACTTGTGCATCACTGCTCCGGTTCGGGACGCGGCGCACGGGTGGCCGCGGCCGCCGCGCGGACCTGCGGCGCCACCAGCACCACCTGACCGAGCACACCGTTGACGAACGACGGGGAGTCGTCGGTGGACAGCTCCTTGGCCAGTTCCACCGCCTCGTCGACCGCCACCACCGGCGGCACATCATTGGCGTGGAACAACTCCCACACCGCGATCCGCAGGATCGCGCGGTCGACGGCGGGCAGCCGCGACAGCGTCCAGTCCTGCAGGTAGGACTCGATGGTGCCGTCGACCTGGTCGAGGTCGTCGGCGACGCCTTCCACCAGCGTGCGGGTGTAGGCGTGCACCGGCGCGACGGCCTGATCGGTGACCGACAGCTCGACCCGCTCGTCGATCAGATCAGCGGGGTCGATATCGCGGGCCTCGGCTTCGAACAGCAGATCCACCGCGCGACGCCTGGCCTTGTGGCGTGCGCCGAGTTTCTTGAACGCGGGTTTCTTCTCCGCGGGCTGGTCCGCCATGCGGCGTCAGGAGTTGACGCGGCTGATGTAGCTGCCGTCGCGGGTGTCGATCTTCAGCTTGTCGCCCACGTTGATGAACAGCGGGACCTGCACCTCGGCACCGGTCTCGATGGTGGCCGGCTTGGTGCCCGCGCTGGAGCGGTCGCCCTGCAGGCCGGGCTCGGTGTGGGTGACCTCGACCTCGATGGAGACCGGAAGCTCGATGAACAGCGCCTCGCCCTCGTGCATGGCGATCTGCACGCCCATGTTCTCCAGCAGGAAGCCACCGGCCTTGCCGACGATGTTCTCGCCCAGGTGGATCTGGTCGTAGGTCTCGCCGTCCATGAAGATGTAGTCGGAGCCGTCGTGGTACAGGTAGGTCATATCGCGCCGGTCGACGGTCGCGGTTTCGACCTTCACACCAGCGTTGAACGTCTTGTCGACCACCTTGCCGGAGACCACGTTCTTCAGCTTGGTCCGCACGAAGGCGGGGCCCTTGCCCGGCTTCACGTGCTGGAACTCGACGATCTGCTGGAGCTGATTGTCGATCTTCAGCACGAGGCCGTTCTTGAAGTCGCTGGTGTCCGCCACTGTCTTCGGATCTCCTCGGTTCTCGGCGACCGGCGTCACTCGACGACGGTCAGGTCTTTGCTGGTGCGGGTGAGCAGTTCCGGGCCCCCTTCGCGCACCACGAGCGTGTCCTCGATCCGGACCCCGCCGCGGCCGGGAAAGTACACACCTGGTTCGACGGTCACCGCCACGCCAGACAGCAGTGTACCCGTGCCCGCTTTCGCGATTCCGGGCGCTTCGTGGATACGCAGTCCGACCCCGTGTCCGAGTCCGTGCACGAACAGCGCGCCGTGACCCGCGGCGTCGATGACGGCCCGGGCCGCACCGTCCACATCGGCGACCGGCACACCCGGTCGCAGGGCCTCGCGCCCGGCCCGCTGCGCCTCGCGCACCAGTTCATAGACCTCGCGCTGCCAGTCGGCCGGGCGGCCGAGTACCAGCGTTCGGGTCATGTCGGAGTGGTAGCCGCCGACGACCGCGCCGAAATCGAGTTTCACGAAGTCGCCGGTCGCCAGCACCGCATCGGTCGGACGGTGATGCGGGACAGCCGAATTCGCTCCCGCGGCGACGATGGTCTCGAAGGCGACGGCTTCGCCGCCGTGTTCGAACATCGCCCATTCCAGGTCGCGGGCCACCTGTCGTTCGGTGCGACCGGGCCGCAGCGCGCCACGGTCGAGCAGGGTGGCCAGCGCGGCGTCGCCGACCGCGCACGCCGCGCGCAGCCGGTCCACCTCGTAGGCGTCCTTGACCATGCGCAACTGTTCGACGAGCCCGGGTGTGGCGACCAGTTCCAGACCGGTGCTGAGCTCCTCGAAGCCGCGGTGCTCGTCGACGGTGACCACGTGGCTCTCGTAGCCGACGCGGCCGAGCTGCCACTCGCCGGCCAGTTCCACGACCCGGCGGGCGCACGCGCGCACGATGTCGGCGTGCAGGTCGGGCACCTGCTCGGCGACCTGGGTGCGATAGCGGCCGTCGGTACTGATGACGGTGCGGTCTTCGGCGCCGTGCGCATCCCAGGAGGACACCAGCAGTGCGGCGTTCGAGCCGGTGAAGCCGGTCAGGTACCGGATGTTGACCAGGTCGGTGACCAGCAGCCCGTCGATCTCGTTCTCCACCAGCAGACTCCGCAGCGCGCTTCGACGCGCCGCGTAGTCGGGCCGCAGCCCCGCAGCATCAGCAGACATGGGTCAAAGCTACCGCCGTCCTCCGCGGACTCGACACCCCAGCAGGTTTTGGGAGTACACTCCGATTTACTAGTTCACTCGCAAATAGGTGGTGTCTCCTATGTCAGTGCTGCTCTATCGGCTGGGAATCGGAAGTTTCCGGCGCCGCGGCCTGGTCGTGGTGGTGTGGCTCGCGGTGATCGCCGGGGCGATCGGGGCAGCGGCCACGTTGTCCGGACCGACCTCGGATACGTTCACGGTGCCCGGCACCGAATCGCAGCGGGCCATCGATCTGATGACGCAGCGCTTCCCCGATGCCGCCGCGAACGGCGCCGCGGCGAGGGTGGTGCTGGTGGCCCCGGAGGGCAACCGCCTCGAGGACGCGAGGCAGAAGATCGATCGGGTCCGTGACCAGCTGGCGGTCGGCCCGAATGTCGCGCAGGTCGGCGACCTCGGCCCCGCCACCATCGCCGCCGACGGACGAACGGGCCTGATCGAGGTGTCGTATCGGGTGAGCCGGGAAGAACTGACCGAGGCCGATCGCGACGCCGTCGCTGCGGCGCTCATCATCGCCCGCGAGGCGGGGTTGACCGCCGAAGCCGGGGCCGACGCCGCAGCCGCCCCCGATGAGGGCGCAGGCGAAACCATCGGCGTGCTGGTGGCGGCGGTGGTGCTGCTGATCACCCTCGGCTCACTGCTGGCGGCCGGATTGCCGCTGCTGGTGGCGGCCGCCGGGCTCACCGTCGGACTGGCCATGATCACCGCGGCGAGCGGCTTCGCCGACCTGAACACCGATACCTCGGCGCTGGCACTGATGCTGGGCATCGCGGTCGCCATCGACTACTCGCTGTTCATCATCCTGCGCTACCGCCAGCTCGCCGCCGAGGGTTATGCGCTGCCCGAAGCCGCCGGTCAGGCCGTCGGGCGGGCCGGCTCGGCGGTGTTGTTCGCCGGTCTCACCGTGGTCATCGCTCTGGCCGGATTGACGGTGGTCGGCATCCCGGCACTCACTCAGGTCGGCGTGGCGGCGGCGTTCACCGTCGCGATGGCGGTGATCGCGGCCTTGACGCTCTTGCCGGCCCTGCTCGGCTTCGGCGGCGCGCGGCTGGTGCGGGTGCGTAGCCCGCGCCGCGGCACCGGGAATGCCCGGATGACGATGGGCAGGAGGTGGGCCACCACCGTGGTAGGACACCGGCTGCCGGTACTGCTCGGCGCCACAGCGATTCTGCTGCTGGCGGCGGTGCCCGCGCTGGATCTGCGGCTCGGCTTCCCGGACGACGGCACCGCGCCGGCCGACACCACCCAGCGCAAGGCCTACGACCTGATCGCGGACGGGTTCGGCCCCGGCGTCAACGGCCCGCTCACCGTGGTGGTCGACGCGGGCGCCGACGGGGCCGCCCCCGCCGCGGCCGCCCGAGCGCGCACGATCATCGACGGCCTCGACGGAGTGGCGGCCATCGCGCCGCCGGTCTTCGACGCCACCGGCGCCACCGCATTGCTGTCGGTGATACCCGAACGCGGTCCGGCCGATCCCGCCACCGCTGAGGTTCTCGAGGCCATCCGCACCGAGGCCGGGCGCGCCGAACTGCCGGGTGCCGCGCGAGTGATGGTCACCGGCCAGACCGCCCTCGATATCGACTCGTCGGCGAAATTGCGGGCCGCGCTGCTGCCCTACCTCGCTCTGGTCGGCGGCCTGGCCTTCGTGCTGTTGATCCTGGTATTCCGTTCCTTGCTGGTTCCGCTGGTCGCGGCCGCCGGGTTCCTGCTCAGTGTGGCGGCAACCTTCGGCGTGGTGGTCGCGGTGTTCCAGTGGGGCTGGTTCAACGATCAGCTGGGTGTGCAGTCCTCCGGCATCATCGTCAACCTGCTGCCGGTGATGTTGGTCGGCATGGTGTTCGGGCTGGCGATGGACTACCAGGTGTTCCTGGTGACCCGCATGCGGGAGGAGCATCTGCGCGGACGCAGCACCGATGCCGCGATCGTGGACGGCTTCGCCGCGGGCGCCAGGGTGGTCACCGCCGCCGCGATCATCATGATCAGTGTGTTCGCCGGATTCCTGTTCTCGGCCACACCGATGGTGCAGTCTTTCGGTTTCGCCCTCGCGGCCGCGGTGCTCTTCGATGCGTTCCTGGTCCGCATGACGGTGGTGCCGGCCATGATGTCGCTGCTGGGCCGGAAGGGCTGGTGGCTGCCAGGATGGCTGGATCGACTGCTGCCCGAGATCGACGTCGAGGGACGCAAGCTCGATGACCTCGGCGCTGGAGCACCCGACGCCGTGGCGCCGACCCCGCGCGGCGCACAGACGGTGGACGCGGCCGCTGTTGCAGAATCGAGTCAGCCGCCGTCGCGGGATTGAGCACAGGGAGTGGGGTACACGGTGAGTTCGTCGGTCGGAGATCAGCAATCCGCAGCAGCCGGAAAGCAACCCTCCGGTGCGACGGCCGGCCGGTCCACGGCGTCGCCACGCGCGGCCAAGCCCGCCCGGGGGCTGCGCGAGCTCAAGAAGGCCAGGACCGCGGCCGCCATCCAGCGCCATGCCATGACCCTGTTCGAGACCAACGGTTATGACGCGACGCCGGTCGAAGCGGTGGCCGCGGCGGCCGAAGTCGCCCCGAGCACCGTGTACCGCTACTTCCCCACCAAAGAAGATCTCGTCATCTCCGACGAGTACGACAACGTGCTGTTCACCAAGCTGGCCGAACAACCGGCCGAGGCAAGCGCGGTGGAAGCGTTGCGCGCCGCCTTTCACGAGGTGAGCGCCGAGATGTCGGAGGCCGACATCGAACTCGGCCGGCGCCGGACCCGGCTGATGTTGCATGAGCCGGGCCTGCGCGGGGCCACGCTGACCAACCTGCTCGCCATCGAACGCGCGATCGCCGATCTGGTCGCGCAACGGACCGGAGGCGACAGCGACGACCCGGAAATCGCCTGGTTCAGCGGCGCGGTCGTCGGTATAGCGCTCGGGTTCATGCGCCGCTGGGTGGACAATCCCGATCGCGACGTGGTGTCGGTGTTCGACGACGCGCTCGACCGGCTGGCCTCCGGACTCAGCTTCTGACAGCTGCGAATCGAGCGGTATTCACAGCCGTCACGGTTATCCACAATCGGTCCTCGGTGCCTCCCGCGCGGACCGCCGCCCTGTCACTGTCGACGGATGGAGATCTTCGCGCTCATCGCGCTCGCTGCTTGGTGTATGGCATTGAGCGTCAGCGATATTCGCAGCAGGCGGCTGCCTGATCTGCTCACCGGTCCCGGCGCGGCCGTCGTGTTCGCCTACGCGGGGTGCACCGGCAGGCTCGCCGCGGCTCTGGCCGGGGCTGCGCTGCTGGCCGTGCCGTATCTCATCGTGCACGTGGTGACGCCGGCCGCGTTCGGGGCCGGCGATGTCAAGCTCGCCATCGGGCTCGGGGCGGCCGCTGGGATGTGCGGCGGGCGGGTGTGGGTCTGGGCCGCCATCGGTGCGCCGCTGCTGACCGCCGTCGCCGGCATCGCGGCACTCGCGATGTCTCTGCGCGAACGTGGCCGGACCGATCCGGCCGCCGAGCCGATCGGCTCATCCGCCGGATCGGTCCGGGGCCCGCGGCGGCCGCGCTGGAGACGCAGCCTGCACAGGTCTCGCACCCGCGCGCCCGCAGCGTCATCGACGGCCGGTCCGGTCGCCGTGCCGCACGGTCCGTCGATGTGCGTGGCGACGCTGCTCGCGATCGGGTTCGGGTGACCACGCGGCAACCGTTCGGCGCCGACGGAGAGGGTGCCGCTGATCACGATGGACCGGTTTCCCGGCGGAGAGCGTCGCCATGGAAAGATGGACGGCGTGCTGCGCTGGATAACTGCTGGAGAATCCCATGGTCCCGCTCTCGTCGCCATCCTCGACGGGATGGTGGCCGGTGTCGAGGTGACGTCGGACGAGATCTCCGCGCAGTTGGCGCGCCGTCGGCTCGGGTACGGGCGCGGCGCCCGGATGAAGTTCGAAGCCGACAAGGTCACCATCGTCGGCGGTGTCCGACACGGTCGCACCATGGGTGGCCCGGTCGCCATCGAGGTGGCCAACTCCGAATGGCCGAAGTGGACCACGGTCATGTCCGCCGACCCGGTGGATCCGGCCGAACTGGCCGATCTGGCACGCAATGCGCCGCTGACCCGCCCCCGCCCGGGCCACGCCGACTACTCGGGCATGCTCAAGTACGGCTTCGACGACGCCCGCCCGGTGCTCGAGCGCGCCAGCGCCCGCGAGACCGCGGCCCGCGTCGCGGCGGGCACGGTGGCGCGCGCGTTCCTGCGCCAGGCGTTCGGGGTGGAGGTCGTCTCGCATGTGATCTCGATCGGTACCGCCGCCAACACCACCGGCCACGTCCCGACCGCCGCCGACCTGGACGCGATCGACGCCAGCCCGGTGCGCGCCTTCGATGCCGAGGCCGAAGCGGCGATGATCGCCGAGATCGAAGCCGCCAAGAAGGACGGCGACACCCTCGGCGGGGTCGTCGAGGTCGTGGTGGAGGGACTTCCGGTCGGTCTCGGCTCCTTCACCAGCGGCGAAAACCGCCTCGACTCGCGACTGGCCGCCGCGCTCATGGGCATTCAGGCGATCAAGGGTGTCGAGGTGGGCGACGGTTTCGAGACCGCGCGCCGGCGCGGCAGCCAGGCCCACGACGAGATGAAGCCCGGCCCCGACGGCGTGCTGCGCTCGACCAACCGGGCCGGCGGCCTGGAAGGCGGCATGACCAATGGCGAAGCCCTGCGGGTGCGTGCGGCGATGAAGCCGATCTCCACGGTGCCGCGCGCGCTGTCGACGGTCGATATGAGCAGCGGCGAGGAAGCCGTCGCGATTCACCAGCGTTCGGATGTGTGCGCGGTGCCCGCGGCCGGCGTGGTGGCCGAATCGATGGTGGCGCTGGTGCTCGCGCAGGCCGCGCTGGAGAAGTTCGGCGGCGATTCGCTCACCGAGACCTGCGACAACATCACCAGCTACGTCAAGCGCATCAGCACCCGTCCGCATGTGGCGCCGACCGACGCGGACAGTCGGGCACGATGACCTCCCAGGCCGAGCCGCGCGCTCCGCGCGTGGTGCTGGTCGGACCGCCAGGGGCCGGTAAATCGACGATCGGCCGCAAGCTCGCGCGCGAACTCGGCGTGCAGCTCTACGACACCGATGCCGGAATCGAACAGGAAACCGGGCGCAGCATCGCCGATATCTTCGCCACCGACGGTGAGGCCGAGTTCCGCCAGATCGAAGAGCAGGTGGTGCGCCGCGCCATCCTCGACGAGCCCGGTGTGGTGTCCCTCGGCGGCGGTGCGGTGCTCTCGGAGAACACCAGGGCGCTGCTGCGTGAGCACACCGTGGTGTACCTGGAAATCAGTGTGGCCGAAGGCCTTCGCCGCACCGGGACCAGCACTGCCCGCCCGCTGCTCAACGGCGCCGATCCCGGTGCCAAATATCGCGAGCTGATGCGGCACCGGCGACCGCTGTACCGGGAGGTCGCGACAGTGCGGGTGCGCACCGACGGACGCAGCCCGGGCCGGGTGGTGAAGATGATCCTGGGCAAGCTGTCGCTGGAGTCCGTGCGACCGGTCGCGGGCGAGGGCACCGAACAGCAGAACCGGCCGCGCACCACCAGCCCGCAGGGCAGCAGCAGGTCACGCGCCCGCCGCAGGTCCAGGGCGAGGGCAGCGGCCCGCCGGGCGGCACAGGCGGCCGCGAACGGGCAGACCGGGACCACCGACCAGACCGCGACGCCCGGCACCGGGCAGTCCGGTGTTGCCGCGACAGCCCAGAGCGGCGCCGCGGCGAGCAACTCGTCCACCGGACGGTCCCGCCGAGCCAGGGCCCGCCGGGCTCGCGCTCGCGCACGCACCCAACAGGAACGCACAGAATCGGAGCAGAGCACGTGACAGAGCCGAGTCGCATCGAGGTCCGCACCGCCGACCCGTATCCGGTGATCATCGGCCGTGGCTTGCTCGGCGAGCTCGTCGAGTCGGTCACCGGCAGCGGTTCCGGCGTGCGTACCGTCGCGATCTTCCACCAGCCGCCGCTGGCCGAAACCGCCGAGGTGGTGCGTAAAGCACTGGCCGACACCGGGATCGACGCCCATCGCATCGAGATCCCGGACGCCGAAGCAGGCAAGGATCTGGCCGTGGCCGGTTTCTGCTGGGAGGTGCTCGGCCGCATCGGCTTGACCCGCAACGACGTCATCGTCAGCCTCGGCGGCGGCGCGGCCACCGACCTCGCCGGATTCGTCGCCGCCACCTGGATGCGCGGGGTGAAGATCGTGCACGTGCCCACCACCCTGCTGGCGATGGTGGACGCGGCCGTCGGCGGCAAGACCGGTATCAACACCGAGGCCGGCAAGAACCTGGTGGGCTGTTTCCACGAACCCTCGGCGGTGCTGGTCGATCTCGCGACGCTGGAAACGGTGCCGCACAACGAGATCGTCGCGGGCATGGCCGAGATCATCAAGGCCGGTTTCATCGCCGATCCGGTGATCCTGGATCTGATCGAGGCCGATCCGCAGGCCGCGCTCGACCCCACCGGCGAGGTGCTGCCGGAATTGATCCGTCGTGCCATCGCGGTCAAGGCGGAGGTGGTTGCGGCCGATCTGAAGGAAGCCGCGCTGCGCGAGATCCTCAACTACGGCCACACGCTCGGCCACGCCATCGAGCGTCGGGAACGCTACCGCTGGCGCCATGGTGCCGCGGTCTCGGTGGGCTTGGTGTTCGCCGCCGAACTCGGCAGGCTGGCCGGCCGCCTCGACGACGCCACCGCCGACCGGCACCGCACCGTGCTGGAGAGTGTCGGTCTGCCCACCACCTACGACGCCGATGCGCTGCCGCAGCTGCTCGAGTCGATGCAGACCGACAAGAAGACCCGTTCGGGCGTCCTGCGTTTCGTGGTCCTGGACGGCCTGGCCAAACCCGGCCGGCTGGAAGGCCCCGATCCCACACTGCTTGCCGCCGCGTATTCGGCGATCGCCCGTGATCCCGAACCCGGTGCGGGCGGCGCGATCCTGCTCTAGGACCTCGTGATCCCCCGAGGCCGCCCGGGGGATCACCGCGTCAGGACGCGGTCGCTACCGGCTGATGGGTACCGGCCGCGGCGGAGCCGTCCTTACTGCCGAGCCTGCGCCCGAGCGCGATTCCGGCCAGGGCCGGGATGAAGATCAGCAGCACGATGAACGAGGCGCCCGCGGTCATTTCGAACAGCAGCCCGTTGTCGCCGAGCGCGAACCCAGGCAGCAGGTCCAGGATCCAGGACACCGCGCCGCTGGCGAGGCCGCCCGCCACCGCGGCCTTCAACCACGGAATGGTCAGATCGGCGCCGCCATCGCCCCCCGGATGCGCGGCCCGGTCGCGACGGCCGTCGAGAAAGCCCCATCCGAGGCCCGCGGCGATGATCACCACCAGGCACAGCAACCGCATCCACGCGCCCTGCGTCGGCCAGTTCACCATGCCGATCCCCAGCAGGACCCGCAAGCCGACGACCAGCGCACCGAGCACTGTGGCCCGCAACACCCAAGCTGTCATGCCGACCACCATAACCCCCACCCCCTCCACACAAAACTAGAACCCGTTACAGAGTTGGCCGTGTCGGAACCGGAGTCGATAACCGCCAGTTCACCGCGGCGTTTCCCAACCATGGTGAAGCGGTCGCGGCACTGGTAGAGACTTCCTGGTCGGTTCTCGACTGTGGAGGCGAAGGCGCGAATGGTTCTCGATCTCGGAGTGCAGCCGGCATACCGGCACGGTGTCTACCCGGACGAGAACGGCAGATTCGGCGCGTTCGGCGGGCGCTACGTTCCCGAAGGCCTCATGCCCGCACTACTCGATCTCGAGCGGGCCTATCGGCGGGCCCGCGCCGATCCGGCATTCGACGAACACCTCACCACCCTGCTGCGCGATCGGGTGGGCCGCCCCACCCGGCTGCACGAGGCGCCCCGCTTCGCCGCGACACTGGGTGTGCCCGGTCTGAAGGTCTATCTCAAACGCGAGGATATGGCGTACACCGGCTCGCACAAGATCAACAACGCGCTCGGGCAGGCGCTGCTGGCGCAGCGCCTCGGCAAGACGAGGATCGTC
>NZ_BAFY01000155.1 GCF_000308555.1 Nocardia cyriacigeorgica NBRC 100375
CCCAGATCTCCTCGGAATGCGCCGAGCGCGTTCGCAGCGATGGCTATCGGCCTGCTCCGGGCGTTGCGTCTCGGCCGCGTGATGACTCGGCCCTGTTGCGTCTCGACTCCACGGCGTCTCGGCACCTGCGGCATCTCGGCACCCGAAACGACTGAGGCCCACCGGAATCCATGTCCGGTGGGCCTCAGTGCGTATGGACGCCGATCAGGGCAGCGGGCCGCCCGCGGCGATCGCCGACAGGGTGGCGAACTCGTCACCCTTGAGCGACGCACCGCCGACCAGAGCGCCGTCGATATCGGTCTGGGAGACCAGTTCGCCGACGTTCTTGGCATTGGCCGAACCGCCGTAGAGCACCCGCACCGACGCCGCCACCTCGGGCGAGGCCAGTTCGGCGAGCTCGCCGCGGATGGCGCCGCACACCTCCTGCGCGTCGGCGGGAGTGGCGACCTTGCCGGTGCCGATGGCCCACACCGGCTCGTAGGCGATGACGATCTTCGAGATCTCCTCGGCCGTCAGGCCTTTGAGCGAACCACGCAGCTGCTCGAGGTTGTACTCGACGTGGGTCTTCGCCTCGCGGACATTAAGACCCTCACCGATGCACACGATCGGGGTGATCCCGTGCTTCAGCGCCTGCTTGGCCTTGGCGAGCACGATCGCGTCGTCCTCGTTGTGGTACTGGCGACGTTCCGAATGCCCGACCACCACGAAGCTGCACCCGAGCTTGGCCAGCATGGACGCGCTGATCTCACCGGTGTAGGCGCCTTCGTCGTGCACGGACACATCCTGGGCGCCGAAGGTGATGCGCAGCTTGTCGCCCTCGATCAGGGTCTGCACACTGCGGATATCGGTGAACGGCGGGATGACGGTGACGTCGACCTTGTCGAAATACTTGTCCGGCAGGGCGAACGCGATCTTCTGCACCAGGGCGATGGCCTCGAGATGATTGAGGTTCATCTTCCAGTTGCCCGCGATGAGCGGCTTGCGTGCCATTACGCGTCCTCCTCCAGCACGCTGATGCCGGGAAGTTCCTTGCCCTCGAGGTATTCCAGCGACGCACCGCCACCGGTCGAGATGTGCGAGAAACCGTCTTCGGGCAGGCCGAGCGTGCGCACGGCCGCGGCCGAGTCGCCACCACCGACGACGGTGAACGCGCCCTTACCGGTCGCGGTCACAATCGCCTCGGCGACCCCGCGGGTGCCTGCGGCGAAGTTGTCGAACTCGAACACACCCATCGGGCCGTTCCAGAACACCGTCTTCGCCTCGGTCAGCAGCGCCGCGAACCGGTCGACCGATTCGGGGCCGATGTCCAGGCCCATCCAGCCGTCCGGGATCTCGTTGGCCGGGACGACCTTCGAGTCGGCGTCGGCGGCGAACTTGTCGGCCGCGACGATGTCGCGCGGCAGGTGGATGACGTCGGCGAAACGCTCCAGCAGCTGCTTGCAGGTGTCGATCATCTCCTCCTGCAACAGCGAGGACCCGACCGAAAGGCCCTGTGCGGCAAGGAAGGTGAAGCACATGCCTCCGCCGATGACGAGCGTGTCGACCTTGGGGGCCAGCGCCTCGATCACCGCGAGCTTGTCCGAAACCTTCGAACCACCGAGCACGACCGCGTACGGCCGTTCCGGATTCTCGGTGAGCTTGGCCAGCACCTCGACCTCGGCGGCGACCAGCGTGCCCGCGTAATGCGGCAGCAGCTTCGCCACGTCGTAGACCGAGGCCTGCTTGCGGTGCACCACACCGAAGCCGTCGGAGACGAACGCGCCGTCCTCGCCCACCAGTTCGACCAGCGCGGCGGCCAGCTTGGCCCGCTGCGCATCGTCCTTGCTGGTCTCGCGCGGATCGAAGCGGATGTTCTCGAGCATGAGCACGTCACCGTCGGTGAGGCCCTCCGAACGCGCGAGCGCGTCCTGACCCACCACGTCGCCGGCGAGCTGAACGTTGCGGCCCAGCTCCTCGGCCAGCCGCGCGGCGACCGGCGCCAGCGACAGCTTCGGATCCGGCTCGCCCTTCGGGCGGCCCAGATGCGCGGTGACGACCACCTTGGCGCCGGCCTCGACGAGTGCCTTCAGCGTGGGCACCGAGGCCAGGATGCGGCCGGGGTCGGTGATGGTGCCGTTGTCGTCGAGAGGGACGTTCAGGTCGGAGCGCACCAGCACGCCCCGACCCTCGACACCCTCGGCCAGCAGATCTGCGAGTGTCTTGACTGCCATCTGCGTCAGAGGGACTTGCCGACGACGCCGATGAGGTCCGCGAGGCGGTTGGAGTAGCCCCACTCGTTGTCGTACCAGGACACGACCTTCACCTGGTTGTCGATGACCTTGGTCAGCGGCGCGTCGTAGATCGACGAGTGCGGATCGGTGACGATGTCGCTGGACACGATCGGGTCGACGTTGTACTTCAGGATGCCCTTCAGCGGACCCTCGGCGGCGGCCTTGAACGCGGCGTTGATCTCATCGATCGAGGCGGGCTTGGCCAGAGTCGCGGTCAGATCGGTGACCGAGCCGGTCGGGACCGGGACGCGCAGCGCGTAGCCGTCGAGCTTGCCCTGCAGCTCGGGCAGCACCAGGCCGATGGCCTTGGCGGCACCGGTGCCGGTGGGCACGATGTTGAGCGCGGCGGCGCGGGCGCGGCGCAGATCCTTGTGCGGCGCGTCCTGCAGGTTCTGGTCCTGGGTGTAGGCGTGGATGGTGGTCATCAGGCCCTGGACGATGCCGAACTCGTCGTTGAGCACCTTGGCCAGCGGGCCCAGGCAGTTGGTGGTGCACGAGGCGTTGGAGATGATGTTCTGGCTGCCGTCGTACTTGTCGTCGTTGACGCCCATCACGATGGTGATGTCCTCACCGGAGGCGGGCGCGGAGATGATGACCTTCTTGGCGCCGGCGGCCAGGTGACCCTTGGCCTTGGCGGCGTCGGTGAAGATGCCGGTGGATTCCACGACGATGTCGACACCCAGGTCGCCCCACGGCAGGGCCGACGGGCCCTCCTTGATGGCGAGCGCCTTGATCCGCTGGTCGCCGACCACGATGGTGTCACCGTCGACGGACACGTCCTGGGGCAGACGGCCCAGGATCGAGTCGTACTTCAGCAGTGTCGCCAGGGTGTTGATGTCGGTGAGGTCGTTGACCGCGACGATCTCGATGTCGGTGGTGCCGAGCGCCTTCTGCGCCTCGACCGCCCTGAAGAAGTTACGGCCGATACGACCGAAGCCGTTGATGCCTACCCGGACAGTCACGTTATCGCTCCTCAGCTTTTCAGCGGATTCATTCCGTCTCTACCTACAGTAGTGCCCGGCCGTAACCCCGCGGACATGCACCTCACGATTGCGAATCGGGTGAGGTGCGGCCCTGCGAGCGGCCGGACCAGGGCCGGTCGAACCGGGCCCATCCACTCAGGCTTCGTCGAGCAGTTCGGCGGTCACCGCCGATTCGGTATCGGGCACGCCGAGCTCCTTCGCACGGCGGTCGGCCATCGACAGCAATCGCCGGATACGCCCGGCCACAGCGTCTTTCGTCATCGGCGGATCGGCGAGCTGGCCGAGTTCCTCGAGCGAAGCCTGGCGATGCTGCACCCGAAGCTTGCCGGCCGCGGCCAGATGATCGGGCACCTCCTCACCGAGGATTTCCAGCGCCCGCTCCACCCGCGCGGCGGCGGCGACCGCGGCGCGGGCCGATCGGCGCAGATTCGCGTCGTCGAAGTTGGCCAGCCGGTTGGCAGTGGCACGCACCTCCCGGCGCATCCGGCGCTCTTCCCAGGTCAGCCGGGTGTCCTGGGCGCCCATCCTGGTGAGCAGCGCGCCGATGGCCTCGCCGTCGCGCACCACCACCCGGTCGGTGCCGCGCACCTCGCGGGCCTTGGCCGAGATGCCGAGCCTGCGCGCCGCACCCACCAGTGCCAGGGCCGCCTCCGGACCGGGGCAGCTGACCTCGAGCGCCGAGGATCGACCCGGCTCGGTGAGCGAACCGTGGGCGAGAAACGCACCGCGCCAAGCGGCTTCGGCGTCGCCGACGCTGCCGCCGACCACCTGGGCGGGCAGCCCGCGCACCGGACGGCCGCGCACGTCGAGCAGGCCGGTCTGGCGGGCCAGCGCCTCGCCTTCCTTCGACACCCGCACCACATAGCGCGAGGTCTTGCGGAGCCCGCCGGCGCCGAGAACATGCACGTCCGAGCCGTAGCCGTAGAGCTCGAAGATTTCGCGTCGTAGCCTGCGCGCGATCGAGCCCATGTCCACCTCGGCCTCGACGATCACCCGCCCGCCGACGATGTGCAGCCCACCGGCGAAGCGCAGCAGGGCGGACAGTTCCGCCTTGCGCGAACTCACCTGGGACACCGCGAGCCTGCTCAGCTCGTCCTTCACTTCGGCTGTCATCGCCACGAGACGCGCTCCTTTCCACCCAACCCGGACCGCACATCCTGACCCATGTGCCGTCCCTCGACTCGAAGCCCTGACATGGTCGGCCGAGGTTCCCGGATCAAACGATCCAGTGCGGCGGCAAGCTTTCCGGGATGGTGCCGGTCCGTTCCCGCGTCGGCGACATCGGAAAAGACTACCCGCGCTCGCAACTGTTCGGCCGCTCTTGCCACATGTTCACGCTCTCTGCCCTCGGGCACGCAGCCGGAATCGACCAGCACATCGTCGACCGCGAAATCCGGTGCGTGCTGGGACAATACATGCAGATGGCGTTCGGCGGAGAATCCCGCCGTCTCCCCGGGCTCGGCGGCCAGATTCAGCACCAGCACCTTGCGCGCCCTGGTGTAGACCAGCGCGTCGCGCAGCTCGGGGACCAGCACATGCGGGATCACACTGGTGAACCACGAGCCGGGGCCGAGCACCACCACGTCGGCGTGTTCGACCGCGGAGGTGGCCTCCGGGCTCGCGGGCGGGTCGGAGGGGATCAGCCGCACCCGGCGGACCTTGCCCGGCGTGGTCGCCACCGCCACCTGCCCGCGGATGCAGCGGCTCACCCGCGGGTCGGCTTCCAGCCCGGACACGTCGGCCTCGATATCGAGGGCGATCGGCGACATCGGCAGCACCCGTCCGGTGACTCCGAGCAGCGCCGCGACCTGGTCCAGCGCGGCGACCGGATCGCCGAGCACCTCGGTGAGCCCGGCCAGGATCAGATTGCCGACCGAATGCCCGGCCAGCGCGCCGGTGCCACCGAAGCGGTGCTGCACCGTGCGGGTCCACACGCCGTCGGCGTCGGCGGCCAGCGCCGCCAGCGCCATGCGCAGATCACCCGGTGGGGGTACACCGAGCTCGGCGCGTAATCGACCGGACGAGCCGCCGTCGTCGGCCACGGTCACCACCGCGCTGATCCGGGTGGTCAGCCGCCGCACCGCGGTCAGCGTCGCGTACAAACCGTGCCCGCCGCCGAGGGCGACGATGGCGGGGTTGGCGTCCCATCCCGTCATTCGCGCCCCAGATCCCGATGGACCACGCGCACCACGTCGACGACCCCGTCGGAGTCGGTGCGCAACGATTCACCCAGCGCCTCGGCGATCGCCACGCTGCGGTGCCTGCCGCCGGTGCACCCCACTGCCACCGTCATGTATCGCTTCCCCTCTTGGCGGTAACCGTTCGTGACCAGGTCGAGCAGGTGATGGCAGGTACGCAGATAGTCGTCCGCACCCGGACGCGACAGCACGTACTCGCTGACCACCGACTCCTGTCCAGAATGTTCCCGCAGTTCCGGTATCCAGTGTGGATTGGGCAGAAAACGCACATCCAACACCATGTCGGCGTCCAGCGGTACCCCGTACTTGAACCCGAAGGACTGCACCGTCAGTTGCAGGGCGGCCGAGGCGCCGCCGCCGTAGGCCTCCTCGAGCTTGCGGTGCAGCTGATGAATGGACAGTTCGGTGGTGTCGATGACGACGTCGGCAGCGGCCTTGACCGCCGAGAGCCGGATCCGTTCCGCGGCGATACCCGCCGACAGCGTGCCGTCGGCGCTCTCGCTCTGCAGGGGATGGCGGCGCCGGGCGAAACCGAACCGGCGGATCAGCACGTCGTCGGAGGCTTCCAGGAACAACACCCTGGTCTTCACACCGCGCTCACGCAGCTGCTCGGTGACCACCGAGAGATCGCCGGTGAAGAACCGGCTACGCACGTCCATGACCAGGGCCAACCGCCGGATCGGCGGATCGGCGGCGGCGCCGAGCTCGACCATGCGCCCGATCAGTTCGGGCGGCAGATTATCGGTGACGTACCAGCCGAGATCCTCGAGCACCTTGGCCGCGGTACCGCGCCCCGCTCCGGACAAACCGGTCACCAGAACGACCTCTACCTGCGCACCGGCGGGCCCGCCGCGCGCTGCGGCGGGCCCGGGGGCATGGCCGCTGCTGTTCGATTCGACGCGTGTCATGTACCACCGGATCTGTTGTCTGGATGCCTCTCGATCATGTCGCACCGAATTCGGTATCCGGTGCAGTTACACAACGTACGCGACCGGGGCTAATCTCCGCGCAAGGCGGCCAGCACCGCCTGGGCCGTGGCGACCCCGATACCGGGCACTTCGGTGATCTCCTCCACGGTCGCCTCCTTCAATTTGGCGACCGATCCGAAGTGCGTGACCAGCGCGGTTCGCCGGGCAGCGCCCAATCCGCGCACCGAATCCAGCGCCGAGGCCGTCATCCGGCGTGAGCGTTTGCTGCGGTGGAAGGTGATGGCGAAGCGGTGCGCCTCGTCACGTACCCGTTGCAGCAGGTAGAGCGCCTCGCTGGTGCGGGGCATGATCACCGGGTCGGGTTCGTTGGGCACCCACACCTCTTCGAGGCGTTTGGCCAGGCCGATCACCGCGACGTCGGTGATGCCGAGTTCATCGAGCACCTCGGCGGCCGCGGCGACCTGTGGTGCGCCACCGTCGACGACATAGAGGTTGGGCGGGTAGGCGAACTTGCGCGGCTTACCGGTCGCGGGGTCGATCCCCGGCAGCGAGGTGGGCGCGTCCTCGATGTCCTCGGGCGGGGTGCCGTCGGGGGCGGTGGGGGTGTCGAGTTCGACCCGTTCGGCGGCGTCGCGTTCGCGGCGCAGCCGGCCGAAGCGCCGCCTGGTGACCTCGGCGATGCTGCCGACGTCGTCGGAGCGGCCCTCACCGGCGGCTTCTTTGATGGCGTAGTGCCGGTATTCCGATTTGCGGGGCAGCCCGTCTTCGAACACCACCAGCGAGGCGACCACATCGGTGCCCTGCACATGGCTGATGTCGACGCATTCGATCCGCAGCGGCGCGGTGTCCAGATCCAGGGCGTCCTGAATATCTTGCAGGGCCGCGGATCTGGAGGTGAGATCGCCTGCGCGGCGCAGCTTGTGCTGGGCCAGCGCCTCCTGTGCGTTGCGCTGCACCGTCTCGGCCAGCGCCTTCTTGTCGCCGCGGCGCGGCACCCGCACCTGCACCGCCGAACCGCGCAGCTGCGACAGCCACTGCTGCACCTGCTCCACATCGGCGGGCAGCTCGGGGACCAGCACCTCGCGCGGCACCACGGTGGGCTGTTCTTCGGCGCCCTGGGCGGCGACGGCGGCCTGTTCGCCGTAGAACTGGGTGAGGAACTGTTCCACCAGCGCCGCCATCTCCCCGCCGGCCTCGGGCACGTCGACGGCGTCACCGGATTTATCGACCACCCAGCCGCGCTGACCGCGGACCCGGCCGTCGCGCACGTGGAAGATCTGCACCGCCACCTCGAGCTCGTCGGTGGCGAAGGCGATCACGTCGGCGTCGGTACCGGTGCCGAGCACCACGGCTTGCTTCTCCAGCGCCCGGCGCAGCGCTTGTACGTCGTCGCGCAGGCGGGCGGCGGTCTCGAAGTCCAGCTCATCGGAGGCCTGGTGCATGCGGCGTTCGAGTTCGCGGACCATGCGGTCGGTGCGCCCGGCCAGGAAGTCGCAGAAGTCCTCGACGATGCGGCGATGCTCCTCGGCGCTGACCCGGCCGATGCACGGCGCCGAGCATTTGTCGATGTAGCCGAGCAGACACGGCCGCCCGATCTGGCTGTGCCGCTTGAACACTCCGTTCGAGCAGGTGCGCGCGGGGAACACGCGCAGCAGCAGGTCGAGGGTTTCGCGGATGGCCCAGGCGTGGGCGTAGGGGCCGAAGTAGCGGACCCCCTTCTTCCGCGCGCCGCGGTAGACGAACAGCCGCGGGTACTCCTCGTTCAAGGTGACCGCGAGCACCGGGTACGACTTGTCGTCGCGATAGCGGACGTTGAAGCGTGGATCGAATTCCTTGATCCAGTTGTATTCCAGCTGCAACGCCTCGACCTCGGTGGACACCACCGTCCACTCGACGCTCGCGGCGGTGGTGACCATCTGCCTGGTCCGCGGATGCAGCGAGGCCACGTCGGCGAAGTAGGAGTTCAGCCGGGAGCGCAGGCTCTTGGCCTTGCCGACGTAGATGACGCGCCCGTAGGAATCCCGGAACTTGTACACACCGGGTTCGACGGGAATCGTGCCCGGCTTGGGCCGGTACGTCGCGGGATCTGCCACCCATCCAGCCTATCGACGCCCTCCGACAAACTCCGCCGTGGGAGGCTGCTCGGCCCCCGGTCACCGCCGCTGCCGGGTGCACCACAGGGGACACCCGGCAGCGAGAGCGACCTCAGCCGGCGTCGCCGTGGATCAGCACACCCCGAATGTTCTTCCCGTCACGCAGGTCCTGATACCCCTGGTTGATGTCCTCGAGCCGGTACCGGGTGGTGACCAGATCGTCCAGGTTCAGCTGACCCGCGTCGTAGAGACGCAGCAACCGCACGATGTCGTACTGCGGGTTGGCCGAGCCGAAGAGCGTGCCCTTGATCGTCTTCTCGTTCAAGGTGAGCATCGCACCGGAGACGTGGACGGTCAGCTTCGCCGGATCGGCGAGCCCGGTCACCACCACTGTCCCGCCCTTGCCGACGATGTCGAACGCGGCCGACACGACCTCCTCGGTGACCGTCCCGACGGTGATGATGGCCTGGTCGGCGCCTTGTCCCCAGGACAGTTCGGATACCTTCGCCGCGGCCTCCTCGGCGGTGGCGAAGGCATGGGTCGCACCCATCTTCACCGCCGTCTCCCGCTTGAACTGCACCGGATCGACCACCACGACGAACTTGGCGCCGCTGTGCACCGCACCCTGGACGGCGTTGATGCCGAGCCCGCCGATGCCGTAGACGACGGTGATGTCACCGACCCGGACATTGCCCGCGTAGGTGGCGCTGCCCCAGCCCGACGGCACACCGCAGCCGACCAGAACAGCGGTCTCGAGCGGCAGCCAGTTGTCCACCTTGACCACCGAGTGCTCGGAGATGGTGGCCCGTTCGGCGAAGGTGCCGAGCATGCACATGGCACCGAAATCCATTCCGTTGCCATGGAATCGGAAGGTCCCGTCGGGCATGCAGCCATCGAGGATGGTGGCGCCCATATCGCAGAGGTTCTGCCTGCCGGTGGAGCAGTAGCGGCAGTGCCCGCAGTTCGGGATGAAACTGCACACCACGTGGTCACCCGGCTGCACCTTGGTGACGCCCGGCCCCACTTCCTCGATGACACCCGCACCCTCGTGGCCGCCGACGATGGGATAGCGGGGCGGCAGATCGCCGTCGGTGAGATGCAGGTCGGAGTGGCAGAGTCCGGCGGCGGTGTAGCGGATGAGGACCTCGCCGGGACCGGGCCCGTCCAGGTCGAGTTCCATGATCTCGAAAGGCTTGCCCGCGTCGATGAGCACGGCTGCGGTGGTTTTCACGGCATTCTCCTGACGGTAGCGGTCGCGATCAGAGGGCGACGTTGACGGACTTGGTCTGCAGGTACAGGTCCATGGCGGCGGCACCGAGCTCGCGACCCCAGCCGGACTGCTTGTAGCCGCCGAAGGGCATCGCGGTGTCGAAGCCGTTGTATTGGTTGACCCAGACCGACCCGGCCTTCAACAGGCGCGCGGTGCGGTGGGCCTTGGTGACGTCGCGGGTCCACACACCCGCGGCCAGCCCGTAGGGCGAATCGTTGGCGGCCGTGACCGCCGCGCCGATCCCGTCGTCGGCGTTGAAGGGCAGCGCCGCGACGACCGGGCCGAAGATCTCCTCACGCACGATGCTGAATTCGGGTCGCACATCGACGAATACGGTCGGCTCCACGAAGTACCCGGTCTCCCCGTACCGTTTGCCGCCGGTGAGGGCGCGGGCGCCGTCGGCGAGTCCGGCTTGCAGATAACCGGTCACGCGGTCGAACTGCTCCTGCGAGACGAGCGGGCCGAGTTCGGTCGCCGGATCCAGGCCTGGACCGATCTTCACGGCCGCGGCGGCGTCGGCGACGGCCCGGGTGAAGTCGTCGAAGATCTTGTCCTCCACGAACAACCGCGTTCCCGCCACACAGCACTGGCCGTGATTGAACAGCCACGCGTTCACCGATCCGGTGACCGCCGCCTCGAAATCGGCGTCGGCGAACACCACATTCGCGCTCTTGCCGCCGAGCTCGAGCGACACCTTCTTGAGGTTGCCGCGCGCTGCGTCGACGACGAGTTTGCCGACCTCGGTGGAGCCGGTGAAAGCGATCTTGTCGACGCCGTCGTGGGCGGACAGGGCGGCGCCGGCATCACCGAAACCGGTCACGATGTTCACCACGCCGGGCGGGAAGCCCGCCTCCTGGAAGACCTCACCGAGCAGCAGGGCGGTCAGCGGCGTCTGCTCTGCGGGCTTGAGCACCACCGTGTTCCCGGCCGCGAGCGCGGGCGCGAGTTTCCACGACGCCATGAGCAGCGGGAAGTTCCACGGCACGATCAGCCCACAGACGCCGACCGGTTCGCGCAGCGTGTACGCGTGGAACTGAGCGCCGGGGGCGAACGGCATAGAGACCTCGACCGTCGAGCCCTCGATCTTGGTGGCCCAACCGGCGTAGTAGCGGAACACATCGGCGGCCCACGCGGTGTCCACCGCGGTGGCGATGCCCGCGGACTTACCGTTGTCGAGCGCCTCCAGCTCGCCGAACTCCGCGGCGCGCTCGGACAGGATGTCGCCGACGCGCCAGAGCAGCCGCTCGCGCTCGTTCGGTTTCATCCACTGCCACGGGCCGTCGTCGAAGGCCTGGCGCGCCGCGCGGACTGCGCGATCGACGTCCTCGGCGCCGCCGTGGGCCACCTCGGCGAGGGCGGCGCCGGTCGCGGGATCCTCGGTGGCGAAGGTACGCCCGGAGGCGGCATCGACCCATTCACCACCGATGAGCAGCCGCTTGGGCCGATCGAGAAAGCTGCGAACCTGCGTCCGGATCGGGAACTCGGACACCGCTGTCATACGTACCTCCAGGGGAATCGGTCTGTGACACAGGCCATATTCCGATGGATCGGCGCACGCTAACTGTTCAATCTCTGGACACCGTCAGCGGTCGATATCGAGGGACCGCATCCGCGCGTACAGGGTGGTCCGGCTCATCCCGAGCCTGCGCGCGGCGTGCACTTTGTTGCCGCCGCTGTCGGACAGGGCCGCCATGATGATCCGGCGTTCGGCCAGTTCCCGTTCCGACAACCGGGCCACCCGCGGCGAGATCCGGTACGGCCCGGGCAGATCCGCGAGATCGATGCGATCGCCGCGGACGCTGCTCGCCGCCTGCGCCAGCACCGCGTGCAGCTCGGTCAGGTTCCCCGGCCACTGCCCGGCCCGCAGTGCGCCCAGCGCCTGGGCGGTGAGGCGCAGTCCGGGGTGGATGCCGGCCAGCATCCGGGCGGCGATCTCGGCGATATCGGTGCGCCGCTCCCGCAGTGGCGGCAGGTTCACCCGGTGCGGACAGCCGGCCAGCAACGCCGACAGCTGCGGGGTGGGGGCGGCGCCCGGTCCGCTCGACAGCACCACGCGGGGCGCATCCGTGGTCCGGACGAACTCTGCCACGGCGTCCACCGCGTCGGGCGCCAGCCGATCGACCCCGTCGATCACCAGGAACGCCGGCCGGCGCTCACGTTCGCACACCGCGCGCAACCACGCGGGGACGCCCGGACCGGACAGGTCGGCGGCGTCGACGTGGACGGCTTCGGCGTCACCGACCACCTCGACGATGACGGTGCTGCGACCGGTGCCCGGCTCCCCCGCCACCACCACCGCCCCCGCGCCCGCTGCCACCGACCGCAACCGGTCCCGAAGCCGGTCGCCCGCGCCCACACGGGTGCGCGGGACCGGCTGCCCGGACCGCAGCCGCACCACGAACAGCGCGCCGCCGTCCGTGCCGGGGATGCCGTCGGCTTCCACGACGGCCCGCTCGCCCGAGGACAGTTCCAGGTTTATCCGCCGCGTTCCGCCCGGACGTAGGTCCAGCGCGAGTTCCCGCAGCGTGTGATGGTCGGTCTGGTCGAATAGATCCATCGCGGCCGGATTGGCCAGCACCACGTCACCGCCGATCGCGGCGACAGCGATATTGCGTTGTGCGGGCGCCCGCTGGAAGGCCTCGATCAGCCGCTGCTGGGCGGCGCGGCGCCCGGCGAGCAGTCGCGCTTCGATATCGGCCACGGCGCGCGCCACCAACGGCGCGAACAGGGGGTTGGCCTGGGCGCCGCGGGCAGTCAGATCGAGCACCCCTTCGACGCGGCGGGTGACCGGGTGGATGATCGGCTGGCCGTAGCAGCTCATGTCCTTGAACCGCTCGAGGTAGTGCTCGCAGCCGTTGATGACGATGGGGCGTTTGAGCTCGAGCGGCGTGCCGAGTGCGTTGGTGCCCGCACGATCCTCCCCGAGCATCGAACCCACCACCACCCCGGCCCGCTCGAACCATCTGGCCGTGGTGCTGCCGTCGAACACGCGCGAGACGATGCGCCCGTCGCCGTCGGCGAGCAGGACCGCGAGCCCGGTCCCGGACAGCTGCGCGGCCAGTTCGTCGAGGATCGGCCGCGCCGCGTGCAGCAACCGGCCCGCGCTGTCGACCTCGGTGTGCGGATCGGTGTCCAGGTCGGCGCCCGGGTCGACGCCACACAGCTGCGACCGCTGCCACGACAGCGCGATATCCGGCCGCGGGCCGGGCGCTGCCGGGCCCTGTCCGAGCGTTTCGACCGACATCTCGTTCCTCCGGAGGAGCCCGGCGACTGGGTCACCGAGCCCGATCCGTGGCCTGCGTCGCACTGGGAACGGCCGGGACCCGACCTCGCCTATCCGATACACCGCGACCGCGGGTGTGCCGATCTCCGATCGGGCGCGAGCGGAGCCGGTCTCCGTTCGCGCCCGAGCAGCGCGGTGCGCGGTCCTCGAACCCGGTCGCATCCGGGTTCTCCAGATGGTAGCCAGAGCGGGCCCGCGCCGGGCCGGAATCCGGATGCGCGCCAGGCCCGAGTCACGGCCTTGCGACCGTCAGAACCGGTCCTTGTGCTCGGTGAGCCATTCCTCGAAGGTGCGCGGCGCACGCCCGAGGACCTGTTCGAGCACGCCGTCCGGGGTGCGGGCCGATGCCGGCGGGTCGGCATACCACCCGATCACGTACTCGGCGTCGGCGAGCGAGACGCCGGTGGCCGTCAGCCGGTCGATGGCCTGTTGTCTGGTCATCTGCTCGAAGGTGATCTCCCGGCCGATCGCCTCGGCCAGCATGGCGACCCGCTGGCGAACGGTCAGCGCTCGCGGCCCGGACAGGTTGTATGCCCGGCCCGCGTGCCCGTCCTCGGTCAGGGCCATCGCCGCCACCGCACCGAGGTCGGCCTCGTGCACGACAGCGCTCGGGAAGTCGAACGGCTCACGCACCACGCCTGCCGCCCGGATCGAGTCGGCCCAGCCGAGGGTGTTGCACATGAATTCCTGGGGCTCCAGCCTGGTCCAGGCGACGCCGGATTCTGCGACCGCGGTTTCGGCGGGACCGACATGACCGCCCCACAGGATGGTGATGCGCTCGACGCCCGCGGCCACGGCACGGCGCACGAGCTCCGGTCCGGTCGCGGCCACCCCTGAGGTGACCGTGATATGCAGACCCGTCACTCCGGCCAATGCCGCATCGAGAGTGTCCGGCTCGGTGTGGCTGCCCACCACGATGTCCGCGCCCGCGGGCAGCACTGCCGCCGCATGTTCCGGATCCCGGGTGAGCGCCCGCACGCTGTGGCCTCGGCGCAGCAGCTCCGCCACCACGTGCCGTCCGGTGTTTCCTGTTGCGCCCGTTACCAATATCGACATCGTTGAACTCCCTTCCGCACCCGACGCTATGAGCTCAACCTTTGTTGAGGTCAACGGCAGAAGCCCCGGCACAGGTCCGGGGGCTGGTCCGGCACGTGGGTCGGCTTCCGGCAGGGCAGAATCCACCATGTCTGAAGCTCTGGGAATGATCGCGGCACGTTTGTGGGCGGCAACGGTTAAGGTCCGTCTCATGACGCGCGCGCGACAGATTCGGACGGGAGCGGCCGTGGTTGCGGCGCTCGTGATCTCACTGGCGGCCGGGTGTTCGGAGGAATCCGAGGGCACCGCGGCCTGCACCACGACACCCAACGGGACCCCACTCACCGCCGCACCCGCCACGCCCGGTGGGGCGACCACGACCCAGAACCTGAGCACTAATCCCGAGATCGCGTCCGGCTACCGCAGCGATATGACACCGGTACGCACCGCGACCTATGCGGTGTCGACGGCGAACCCGCTCGCCACCCAGGCGGCCTGCGAGGTGCTGCGCGACGGCGGCACCGCGGCCGACGCGCTGATCACCGCGCAGACTGTGCTCGGGCTGGTCGAACCGCAGGCCTCCGGTATCGGCGGCGGCGCTTTCCTGGTCTATTACGACGCCGCGAGCAATTCCGTGGAGGCCTATGACGGCCGCGAGACCGCGCCCGCCGCCGCGACCGAGAATTATCTGCGCTGGGTCAGTGACACCGACCGCACCGAACCGAAGCCGGATGCCCGCGCCAGCGGTCGCTCCATCGGCGTGCCCGGGGTGGTGCGCATGCTCGAACTCACCCATCGCGAACACGGCAAGACGCCGTGGGCCGACCTGTTCGACCCGGCGGTGTCGCTGGCCGATCGCGGCTTCGAGATCAGTCCGCGCCTGGCCGGCCAGATTGCCGAATCAGCACCGAATCTCGCGGTGGACGAGGCCGCGAGGGCCTACTTCCTCAACCCTGACGGCTCCCCCAAACCGGCGGGCGAGGTGCTCACCAATCCGGCGATGTCGAAGACCTTGAACGCGATCGCCACCGACGGCGCCGACGCCTTCTACACCGGAGCCATCGCCCAGGACGTGGTCGAGGCCGCGACCTCCGGCTCCGGTGGCCGGACTCCCAGCCTGATCACCGCCGAGGACCTGGCGAACTATCAACCGAAGAAACGCACCGCGCTGTGCACCGACTATCGCGAGCACGAGATCTGCGGCATGCCCGCGCCGTCGTCGGGCGGGATCACCGTCGCCGCCACTCTCGGCATCCTGGCCAATTTCGACCTGGCCGCTATGGGCCCCGACAACGTCGACCGCAACGGCGGTAAGCCGAAAGCCGAAGCGGTACATCTGATCTCCGAAGCCGAGCGGCTGGCCTACGCCGACCGCAACAAGTACGTCGCCGATACCGATTACGTGCCGCTGCCGGGCAATTCACCCGAGACATTGGTGAACCCGGAGTACCTGAAGGGCCGGGCCGCGCTGATCGATCCCGGCCGCAGCATGGGGACCGCCCAACCCGGCGACTTCGGCCCGGTACCGGTCGGGGTCGGACCGCAGCCGCCCGAACACGGCACCAGCCAGATCTCCATCGTCGACTCCTACGGCAATGCCGCCGCCATGACCACCACCGTGGAATCGGCCTTCGGTTCGTTCCACATGGTCGACGGATTCTTCCTCAACAACCAGCTCACCGACTTCTCCGCCGAGCCCGTCGGCGAGGACGGGTTGCCGCTGGCCAACCGAGTCGAGCCGGGCAAGCGTCCGAGGAGTTCGATGAGCCCGACACTGGTCTTCGCGGACGCGGCCGACGGTTCACGCGGTGAGCTCACCCATGTCGCCGGATCGCCCGGCGGGTCGGTGATCATCCAGTTCGTGGTGAAAACGCTGGTCGGCATGCTGGATTGGGGCCTGGATCCGCAGCAGGCGATCTCGGCGGTGTCGTTCGGATCAGCCAATACGCCGGTCACCGGGGTGGGCGGTGAACACCCGGCCATCGATGCCACCGATGACGGTGCACACGATCCGCTGGTGGTGAAGCTGCGCGAACTCGGACATCAGGTGTCGGTGGCGCCGCAGACGAGCGGGCTGAGCGTGGTCCGCCGCGACGGCGACGGCTGGATCGGTGGCGCCGATCCGCGTCGTGAGGGTGAAGTGCTCGGCGATACCCGCTGATCGGACCCGGTTGTCGCGCCGATCGCCGCTGACCTACGCACGCGGCGATCGGCGCGACAACCGTACGAGCCCGCTCGTCCGTCTGACCTGCCGGGCCCGCGGCTGTGCGGCTCGGCCGACCGCGGCGTCGTCATGCACCCGGCGAGTTCAGCGCTGATACGGTGCGCTGGCGGCACTTCGGTCGTGGCGCTCGTCGACGTCGCGGAAACCCCGGCCTATCCACCCCTCCCGTAGAGCCGGCTGAGCAGGCTCCGATCCCGGGCGCTCGTCAGCTGCCGGAACCGCTGTACTTGGCCCCCAGTTCGCGCAGCCGTTCGAGGGCGTCGGCGGCGTACTCCTTGTCATTGGAGCGGATGGCCAGCATCGGGACGTAATCGTCGTCGACCAGTTCCAGCCGCGCCCAGGACTTACGGTCCGGGAACGAGACCCCGCGAATGTATTTCCACGGAAACTCGTTGTCGCCGAGCACATTGCGGACCACCACACCCTTGGGCCCGACCCGCACCCGTGGACGGGTCAGCAGCAGCACCGCGCACGCGCCGAGCACACCGATCCCCGCCATGGCGAACTGATCGAGCACCCGGAAATGCACGCCGGTCGACCCCACCCGCAGGAAGACCCCGGCGGCGGTGAACGCGATCACCAACAGCACCGCGACGATGACCGCGGTGCGCCGGGCCCGGCGCGGGCGCACCTCGAGATCCCAGACCGGCTGCTCGGTGGCCGAGCCGGCCGGGGCCGGGCCCGCGTTCCTGCGCCAGATCCGAACGACGGGCATCGGCTAGTTCGACCCGCGCAGCGAACGCAGGGTCAGCGCGGCATCCAGGGCGGCGGCGCAGGCCTGCTCGCCCTTGTCCTCCGCGGAGCCGGGCAATCCGGCCCGGTCCAGCGCCTGCTTCTCGTTGTTGGTGGTGAGCACACCGTTGGCGACCGGGGTGCTCTCGTCGAGCGAGACCCGGGTCAGGCCCGCGGTGACCGCGTCGCAGACGTACTCGAAATGCGGTGTGTCGCCGCGGATCACCACACCGAGCGCGACGACCGCGTCGTGCGTGCGGGCCAGTTCCTGGGCCACCACCGGCAATTCCATCGCGCCGGCGCAGCGCACCACCGTCAACTCGCGCACACCGGCCTTCTTGGCCACGCGTTCGGCATTGGCGACCAGGGTGTCGCAGATCTGGGTGTGCCAGCGCGAGGCGACGATGCCGAGCTTGAGCTGCTTGGCATCCTCGAGCGCGAAGGTGGGTACGCCGGTACCGCTCATCGGTTCTCGCCTTTCCGTCCGGCCGGATTCACTGCGCGGTCTCTCCCAGATCCAGGTCGTCGAGCCCGATCAGGTCGTGGCCCATGCGGTCGCGCTTGGTGCGCAGGTACCGCAGGTTCTCGGCATTGGCGCGCACCGGCATCGGCACGCGCTCGGTGATCCGCAGCCCGTAACCGTCGAGTCCGACCCGCTTGGCGGGGTTGTTGGTGAGCAGCCGCATCGAACGGATGCCGAGGTCGACCAGGATCTGCGCGCCCGTCCCGTAGTCGCGGGCGTCGGCGGGCAGGCCGAGTTCGATGTTCGCGTCGACGGTGTCGTGGCCGGAATCCTGGAGCTGGTAGGCCTGCAGTTTGTGCATCAGGCCGATGCCGCGGCCCTCATGCCCGCGCATATAGAGCACGACACCGCGGCCCTCGGCGGCCACCATCTCCAGCGCGGCGTCCAACTGCGGGCCGCAATCACAGCGCAGCGAACCGAACACGTCACCGGTCAGGCATTCCGAATGCACTCGCACCAGCACGTCGTCACCGTCGAGGATGTCGCCGCGCACCAGCGCCACATGCTCGACCTCGTCGTAGATGCTCTGGTAGCCGACCGCGGTGAACTCGCCGTGCACGGTGGGGATGCGCGCTTCGGCCACGCGCACCACATGCTTTTCGTGCTTGCGCCGCCAGGCGATCATGTCGGCGATGGAGATCAGCGCCAGCTCGTGCTCGTCGGCGAAGACGCGCAGCTCCTCGGTGCGGGCCATATGCCCGTCGTCCTTCTGGCTGACGATCTCGCAGATCACACCGGCCGGACGCAGCCCGGCCATGCGCGCCAGATCGACCGCGGCCTCGGTGTGGCCGGGCCGGCGCAGCACGCCGCCGTCCTTGGCGCGCAGCGGCACCACGTGGCCGGGCCGGGTGAAGTCGTCGGCCTTGGCGTCGGCGTCGGCGAGCAGCCGGATGGTGGTGGCGCGGTCGGCGCCGGAGATGCCGGTGCTGACGCCTTCCTTCGCGTCGACCGACACCGTGTAGGCGGTGCCGTGCTTGTCCTGGTTCAGCGCGTACATCGGCGGCAGGCCGAGGCGGTCGCAGTCGTCACCGGTGAGGGGCACACAGATATAGCCCGACGTGTAGCGGATCATGAACGCCATCAGCTCCGGGGTGGCCTTCTCGGCCGCGAAGATGAGGTCGCCCTCGTTCTCCCGGTCCTCGTCGTCGACGACGACAACCGCCTTACCGGCGGCGATATCGGCGACTGCGCGCTCGATGCTGTCGAACCTGGTCACGTCTGTTGTGCTCCATCTCGAATAAGGTGCCACCCCACACTACTGGGTCGGAACTGTCACTCCGGAGGCAGTGGTCCGCCTGGTGGACGGTGTGCTCAGCCGCGCTGCTGGAGGCGTTCGACGTACTTGGCGATGACGTCGACCTCCAGGTTGACCAGGGTGCCGGGCGCGGCGGTACCGAGGTTGGTCATCGACAGGGTGGTCGGGATGAGCGAGACCTCGAACCAGTCGCGGTTGCCGTCGGCGGCGGGGGCCTCGGAGATGCCGAGCCCGGAGACCGTCAGCGAGATGCCGTCGACGGTGATGGAGCCCTTTTCCACGACATACTTCGCGATGGACTCGGGCAGGGAGATCCGCACGACCTCCCAGTTCTCCGATGGCGTGCGAGCGAGCACGGTGCCGGTGCCGTCGACGTGGCCCTGCACCAGGTGCCCGCCGAGGCGGCTGTTCAGTGCGGCGGCGCGTTCCAGATTCACCTCGGCGCCCGCGGTCAGACCGCCGATGCTGGAGCGGTTGAGGGTCTCGGCCATCACGTCCACGGTGAAGCAATCGCCGTCGATCACATCGACGACGGTCAGGCATACCCCGTTGACCGCGATGGAGTCGCCGTGGCCGGCATCGGAGGTCACCAGCTTGCCCCGGATCGTCAACCGCGCGGCGTCGGCCAGCTGCTCGGTGGCGACGATCTCGCCCAGCTCCTCGACGATGCCTGTGAACATGCCTGACTCCCTGTCGCGTGTGGTCTTCCGGTTGCGGAACGGTCGAGACCGGGACCGGTATTCCCGATGACGTGCCGTGCTCGTGATCGAAGCCTAGTGAGCGGCGAGGGACGCGGTCAGCGCGGCCGGACCGGTCCGGGGCGGGCCGCCGGGTGCATCCGCCGGTGCCCGACCGACTCGCCGACCGAAGCCACGCCGGACGGCGGGCCCGTGACGCGCCGCGGAATCCGACCGTTGGGCCGTGTCGGCCCGGCTCGGCGAGCACGGATTATTTTATGGCGGCACATTCTTTATCGGACTTCAGAAAAATACCGTTCGTTCGGTCCGTAGCCTTTGTTGGATCGCTTTTTGTGAAACGCACACAAGAATGTCATCCAGCGCCCGTACGGTCCGTGCCCGGGCGAGACATCGCCGAAACATCAATTTCCGCAATCGCTTGCACGAGGGCCGAGATTGTCGCAAAATCGTTATGTAGCCGACTCCGACCGTTCAACAGCACCAGCTTTTCCGTACGGCAGAGTGACACGGACGGCAGAGTCCTACACGGCAGTTCGATCTCGGCACGCCACACGTGATACCTCACCATCGACCAGCACATCCGGCTACCGGACAGATGGACACCGCACCCGATATGTCGTTGTGCACCAATCCATTCCGGTTACCGGCCGCATGTGCCCGGCCGACGACGCCACGAGGCCGATCGCGCGGCGGCGCCACCGCAGGACAAGGCACATCCACCACTCCAGGAAGCCGAAAGATCACCGTGGACAGAATCGAGATCGACGCGGACACCGATCCCGTCGATCAGCACACATCCACCAGCGAAAACCACACCACCGGGGGTGCGGCGTGACCACGCTCGTCGATTTCACACTGGAAAACCGCTGCGTCACCTATCGGCGCGAATTCCAGTTCCCAGCCGTTATCGACCCCACCTCACGACGCATACTCCTGAAAATGGGCGC
Source organism: Nocardia cyriacigeorgica NBRC 100375 (assembly GCF_000308555.1). Taxonomy (GTDB): domain Bacteria; phylum Actinomycetota; class Actinomycetes; order Mycobacteriales; family Mycobacteriaceae; genus Nocardia; species Nocardia cyriacigeorgica. Next base: position 20,441 of record NZ_BAFY01000155.1, read on the forward strand.
CCGCTACGGCGCCATCACCATACCCGCCGAACTCGGCGAACAAGTACAGCAGCGGCTGCGCCTGGCGGGCATCGCCGGCCCCGTCGTCGCCCACCCACGCGCGCGGCGGTGGACCTTCCTCACCGGCCCCACTCGCCCCGACATCCTCAGCGCCGCCGCATCGGCCGAACTCTTCCGCCTCTACGCCACCGTCGCCAGCGCGGGCAGCCACATCGTGCTGCCCTCCCCCGACGACGAACGCACCGGCTACCGCAGCTGGGTGCAGGCCCCCGAAAGCGGCACCGACCGGCCACCGCAAAGCTCCGTCATCGAGGCCACCCGGGCACTCGGCACCCGCGCGATCAGCCGCGGATAGCGGCCACCCCGGTCAACGCGCCCACACCGTGGCGGCCTGCCTGCGCAGCGTCTCCACGGTGGCGCCGGGATCCGCGGTGTTGTAGACCGCGGATCCCGCGACGAAACAATCGATACCGGCCTCGGCGGCCTGCTCGATGGTGTCGGCATTGATACCGCCGTCGATCTCCACCACCAGTCGCAGCTCCCCCGAGTCCACCAGCCGTCGCACCGTACGGGCCTTGTCCAGCACATGCGGAATGAAGGACTGCCCGCCGAAACCGGGCTCGACGCTCATCACCAGCAGCGTGTCGAAATCACGCAGGATCTCCAGATACGGCTCGATCGGCGTATTCGGCTTCACCGACAGACCCGCCTTCGCCCCTGCCGCCCGGATATCGCGCGCCACCGCCACCGGGTCATCGGTGGCTTCCGCGTGGAAGGTCACGTTGTATGCGCCCGCCTCCGCATACGGCGGCGCCCAGCGGCCCGGATCCTCGATCATCAGATGACAGTCCAGCGGAATGTCGGTGGCCTTCAACAGGCTCTCCACCACCGGCAACCCCAATGTCAGGTTCGGCACGAAATGCGCGTCCATCACATCGACATGCAGCCAGTCGGCAGTGGACACGGCATTCGCCTCGTCCGCGAGATGAGCGAAATCGGCGGAAAGGATCGACGGGGCGATCATCGGGGACTCGGGGCGGGAGAACGTCGGCGTGGACACAAGGCGGGAGTTTAAACCGGCGGTCGCCGCGACTGCGGGACGGGTCACAGCCGCGGTTGGGTTGCCGGGGCCAGGAGTGGGTAGCCTCATGGCGTGATCAACATTTCGGCGGAACAGGGGCTCTACAGCACCCCGGTGGAGATTCGGGTCGCTGCATCGGTCAGTCAGTTGCCGATCGTGCGCGGGCTCGCCGAAACGCTGGTCCTGCTCAGCGATTTCACCCTGGACGAAGTGGCCGACATTCGGCTGGCCGTGGACGAGGTGTGCTCGGCCCTGATCGCGGTTGCCGCACCCGAGAGCAGTCTGCACTGCCGGTTCACCGTGGGCGATCTCGAACTGCAGGTCCGGGTCTCCGGCGTCGCCGCCGAAGAGGGCCTGCCCGACCAGCGCAGCTTCGGCTGGCATGTGCTTCGGACTCTCACCGATTCGGTGGAAGCCACCCAGGATCCCTTCGATCCGGCCGTCTCCGGGTACCCCACGACGGTCGAATTCCGTCGCGTCCGGGGGAAGGCGTAGTGCGCGACGAGGACACCGTGCTCGACCCCGCAGACAACGACGGTGCTCCCGAGACGACCGACCAGCCCGAATCCGCCGGCCCCACCGACCAGGCCCCCGACGGCGCCGAGCAGCCCACCGGCACCGACGAGGAAACCATCGAAACGGCGAGCCAGGTCTCCGGCTACGACGATGTCGCGGCGCTGTTCACCCGGTTGGCCGCCACCGAGGCGGGTACCGATGCCTACACGTCCCTGCGTGACGAGCTGATCAACCGGTGCATCCCGCTCGCCGACCACATCGCCCGCAAGTTCAGCGGACGCGGGGAACCCTTCGACGACCTCACCCAGGTCGCGCGCGTCGGACTGGTGCACGCGGTGGACCGGTTCGATGTCGAACGCGGCTCGAACTTCCTGTCCTTCGCCGTGCCCACCATCATGGGTGAGGTCCGCCGCTATTTCCGGGACAACACCTGGGCGATGCGGGTGCCGCGACGGGTCAAGGAAACCCATCTGCGCATCGGCGCCGCGGTCGACTCGCTCTCCCAGACGCTGGGCCGCTCGCCCACCGCCAAGGAGATCGCCGCCGAACTCGACGTCGACCCCGACGAGGTCACCCAGGCCGTCATCGCCGGCAACGCCTACCAGCCCACCTCCATCGACGCGGCCTCCGCGGGACGCGATACCGACGCCTCGCTGCTCGACACCCTCGGCGAAGAGGAATCCCAGTTCGACCGGGTGGAGGAATACGTCGCCATCCGGCCGCTGCTGGACGGGCTGCCCGAACGCGAACGCCGGATCCTCACCATGCGGTTCTTCGAGTCCATGACCCAGACCCAGATCGCGCAGCAGATGGGCATCTCACAGATGCATGTCTCGCGCATCCTGGCGAAAACCCTTGCCCGGCTGCGGGAGCAGTCCGCGCGGGAGTAGTCAGCCGGCGCGTTCGCGCTCCTTGCGCAATTTCGCCGGCGCCGACAACCACCAGGCCGCATCCAGCAACTCCCGCAGCTGGTCGAGGTCGACCCGGTCGAGGTCGATGAGAATGTAGGGGTAGCCGTCGTAGTGCGCGGTGGTGTAGTACGCCGGGTCCCCCGAGGCCAGCAACGCCTCCTTCTCCTCCGGATCACACAGCAACACCAGCCCGCCCTCGGCCTCCACCCGCAGCCGCGCGAACCCTTTCTTGCCCACCTTCAACGCGGGCCCACGCCACCAGGTCGACTCCTCGACGCCCGGCAACTGCGTCGCCAGCGCCACCACGCCTGCCCAATCGATCGCCATACCGTTCAGTGTGCCCCGCACAGCATGCGTCGACTTGGACGAATGTCGCATGCGGTATCGCCTGATCTGCCGGTCCGGGCGGCTCGACCTCGATCGGCAGTCGGCCCGGTCGGTGCGGTGACGGTGTGGCACACGCTGGGCGCCCGGGCCGGTCCGCCGCGATCCTTGGCGACGGCACCCGCCCGAGCCCGAGCGCAATCCCCTCCTACAGCGGTTTCTGGAGCGCCGCCAGGAACATCGCGTCGGTTCCGTGGCGATGCGGCCAGAGCTGGGCGCCCGGGCCGGGGCCGAGCTCCGGTACGCCGGGGACCAATTCGCGGGTGTCGAGCTGAACGGCGCCGGTGCGGCGGACGGCGTCGGCGACCACGGCCACGGTTTCCGGCAGATGCGGCGAGCAGGTCGAGTAGACGACCACCCCGCCGGGGCGCAGCAGCTCCCAGGCGGCGGCCAGCAATTCGCGTTGCAGGACAACCAGTTCGGCGACGTCGGCGGGCGTGCGACGCCAGCGGGCTTCCGGGCGACGGCGTAGCGCACCCAGGCCCGTGCAGGGTGCGTCGACCAGAATGCGGTCGTAACCGGGAGCCAGTCCGCTGTCGCGGCCGTCGGCCACGTGCACGCGGACCGGGAGATCGGCGGTGGCTTTCCGGACGAGTTCGGCGCGGTGTTCGGCCGGCTCCACCGCGTCCACCTGGAACCCGTCGATAGCGGCGAGGGCGCCGAGCAGCGCCGCTTTACCGCCGGGGCCCGCGCACAGGTCGAGCCAGCGGCCGTTGTCGGGACCGTCGAGCTTGGCACGGGTGAGGGCGAGCGCGACCAGCTGGCTGCCTTCGTCCTGCACGGCGGCCATACCTTCGCGCACCGGCTCCAGCTTGCCGGGATCACCGCCCTCCAGATACACCGCATACGGCGACCAGCGGCCCTCCTCGCCGCCGGTGACCAGCGCCAGTTCTTCGGCGGTGATATCGCCGGGCCTGGCCACCAGATGCACAGCGGGGCGTGCGTCGTCCGCGGCGAGGGCGTCGGCGAGTTCGGCCGCGTCCGCGCCGAGCGCGTCGGCGAAGGCCTGCGCGATCCACGTCGGATGCGCGTACTCGAACGCCAGATGGCCGACCGGGTCACGCGGGGCGAGCAGCTCGATCCATTCGGCGGCATCACGCTCGCCCGCTCGCCGCAGCACAGCATTGACGAAACCGGCTTTGCCCGAACCGAATTCGGCTCGCGCCAGCGCCACCGAGGTGTCCACGGCGGCGTGCGCGCCGATGCGGGTGCGCAGCAGCTGGTAGACGCCCAGGCGCAGGATGTCGAGTAGCGGGCCGTCGATATCGGCGACGTCGCGTCCGGCGCATTCGGCGATCACCGCATCCAGCACACCCTGCGCACGGCATGCGCCGTAACCGAGCTCGGTGGCCAGCGCCGCGTCCCGCCCCTCGAGTCTGCGTTCGCGCAGCAACCCGGGCAGCACCAGGTTGGCGTAGGCGTCGCGTTCGCGCACCGCTCGCAAGGTCTCGAGAGCGACCTCCCGCGCCGGATCGACAGTCGGCCGACGCCCACTCCGATCCTGCGCCCGCCCGCCTGTCGCCCCGCGCGGGCCGCCGGTATTCCGGCGGCCACCGGAGTCTGCCCGAGCTGCACCGCGCCCGCGGCCCGAGCTGTCGGAGGCACGTCGCTGACCGAAGCGTTCCCCCGTCCCCGATCCACCACCGCGACCCGAACCGCCCGGACCACGGCGATCTCCCGCCTGCGATCCTCCACCCGAGCCGCGAGAACCACGGTCACCAAAACGTTCACCCGCCCGCGCTGCGCCCCGCCCGCCGCCCGAACCACGTTGGTCACCAGGGCGTTCACCGGCTCGCGAGGCGCCGCGTCCCTGGCTCGAGCCATCGGCACCACGGTGCTCACCGGAGCGATCGCGCGCCTGCGCTGCGCCTCGACCCGAGCCCGGGCTGCCTGAGCCACGGCGATCATCGAACCGCCCGCCTGCTGGCGATGCGCCCCGTCCAGATCCCGAGCCGCCCGAACCCCCGCGGCCACCGAACCGCTCGCCGGACTGCGGTCTTCCACGTCCACCGCTCGACGAATCCCGGTTCCCGGTCGCGCGCCGCGCTGCACCGTTGCGGTGCTCGCCGGAACCCCGAGCGCCGGAACCCCGAGCGGAATCCCCAGGCATCGTGGATCGTTCGCCCCGCCCGGGACCACCCGCAGGCTTGTCGCGACGACGCTCGTCGCCGCCGGAACGGTCGCGATCGTTGTCGTTCATTCGACCACCGCGCCCGGCTGGAGGCGGGCGCCGCGGGCCCAGTCGAGGGCGGCCATCATGCGTTTACCTTGGGGCTGCACCTGATTCAGACGGACAGCGGTCGTCGCGGTCCCGACGTAGACACCGGTCTTGCGGACCTCGATGTGCCGCTCGGGCAGCTCGTCCTCGACCAGTTCGACCGGGCCGAGCTTGAGCCGGTTGCCCGCGACGACGGTCCAGGCGCCGGGTGCGGGGGTGACGGCACGGATGCGGCGGCTGATGGCGAGGGCGGGCTGATCCCAGCGGACCCGCGCGGCCTCCACCGCGAGTTTCGGCGCGTAGGACACACCCTCGGTAGGCTGCGGAACCGCTTGCAGGGTCCCGTCTTCCACGCCGTCGAGGGTCTTCTCCAGCAGGACCGCACCGCTGTCGGCGAGCCGATCCAGCAGCTCACCCGCGGTATCGGTGACGGCGATGCGTTCGGTCACCACACCGAAGACCGGGCCGGTGTCGAGTCCGGCCTCGATCTGGAAGGTGGAGGCGCCGGTGAATTCGTCGCCCGCGTCGATGGCCGCCTGCACCGGGGCCGCACCCCGCCAGGCGGGCAGCAGGGAGAAATGCAGGTTGATCCAGCCGTAGCGCGGAATGTCGAGCACTTGTTGCGGCAGCAGCGCGCCGTAGGCCACCACCGGGCAGCAGTCGGGCGCCAATTCGGTGAGCTGGGCGACGAATTCGGGATCGGCGGGACGCGCGGGGGTGAGCACCGGGATGCCGTGTTCGTCGGCCAGCTTGCCCACCGGCGACCGGGTGACCTTGCGCCCACGTCCGGCGACGGCGTCGGGCCTGGTGATCACCGCGACCACCTCATGGCGTGCGGAGTCGATGAACCGCCGCAGCGACGGCACCGCGGGTTCGGGGGTGCCCGCGAACACGATCCGCATCAGCGGCTCCGCTCGGCGACCGACCGGCTGGGGCGCACCGTGATCCCGGCGGCGAACCAGTCCGATTCGCGAATCGAGCGCATCGCGTCCTTGCGGTCGGCGGGCTCGAGCCGGTCGATGAACAGCACGCCGTCGAGGTGATCGGTCTCATGCTGCACACAGCGCGCCAGCAGCCCCTCGGCATCGAACTCGACCGGCGCACCGGTCATATCCACGCCGGTGGCCCGCACCCGAAGCGCGCGGCGGGTGTCATAGCGCAGGCCGGGGATCGACAGGCAGCCCTCCGGCCCGATCTGTTCCTCCTCGCCGAGCACCGTCCAGCTGGGATTGACCAGGTGGCCAGCGGCGTCGCCGGTGTCGTAGACGAACACCCGCAACCCGACCCCGATCTGCGGAGCGGCCATGCCCACCCCGCCGTCGTCGTGCATGGTCTCGGTGAGATCGGTGACCAGCTGCCGCAGCTCACGATCGAATTCGGTGACCTCCGCCGCGCGAGCTCGCAGGATGGGGTCGCCGAACAGGCGAACGGGCTGAATGGTCACGGCGGCTCCCGGGAGTACGGAGGAAAGTCGGTCGCCCCATTCTAGAGAGCACGCCGGGCCTGCCGGAGATCCCGGATGCCGCGACCGATTGCTGGTACAAATCCGGTGCGGTCCGGGCGGGGTGTCGAGCCCTCCGTCCGGCCGTCTCCCGCTCGGCTCAGATATTGCCGCCGATGACGACCTGCGGGATGCCGGTACCGAGCTGCACGGGCTCGCACACCGGGGTGGGCGCCGTTGCCGGATCGAGAGCTTCCAGCAACAGCTGCATCACGAACGGGTCGTACACCATGTGGAAGTGACCGGTCAGGTTGGCCGGGCAGCGATCCTGGATCACGACGTTCTCCGCGCCGGGGCCGTGCAGGGCGATGTTCTCGAACGGCTGGATCATCTCGTCGACGCGGCTGCCGATGGTCACGTAGTGCACGCCGGGCACGGTGTCGCCGCCGGCGTTCAGTTCCAGCATGACCGGCGAGCCCTGCGCTTGCTGCACCGCCGCCAGCGAGGTGACCTGCGCGAACGCCTCCAGCACGCCCGGAATCGCCTGCGCGATCGGCACCAGCCCGTACATCACCCCGCCGTAGCTGGGCGAGGCCAGCCCGACCCAGCGGCCCACGTTCGGGGCTCCGCCGAGCTTGTTGATGTAGTAGCGGGTGACGTTGGCGCCCTGCGAGAAGCCGACCAGATCGACCTTCTCGGCGCCGGTCGCGGCGAGCACCTGATCGACGAAGCCGCCGATCTGATGCGCGCTCAGCCGCAGGTCCTCGGTGCCGAAGCTGACCGCGCCGGGCTTACCGCCGTAGTTGAGCGCGAACACGCAGTACCCTTCGGACGCCAGCAGCGGCGCGATGGCCGACCAGTCGGAATAGGCGCTGGCGTCGGTGCCGTGGGCCAGGATGACCGGGCGCGGATGGGCGGGCGTCGGGGTACAGCCGAAATCATTGGTGCGCTCCGGGACGGCGTCCGGATGCGATTTCATGTACAGCGCGGCGGCCAGATGGTCCGGTTGCGGCGGCGCCGACGCGGTCGGTACCAGCGGCGGCCGGTATCCGGGCGGCTGGGCCCCTGCCGACCCGGATAGTGCCGTCGCCGAACCGATGAGCACGGCGAGTGCCGCGAGGCCCGCGAGCGCGGCGCGACCCCGTTGTGACATTCCCCGACCCCACAAACCGCGTGTTTGTTCCATATCACAATGATCTACCCGATCCGCGCGAAAAGCGCGCCCTGGACGGGGTATTCACCACCCCGTTATTTTTCGGGGCTCTCGTCGTCGGCCAGGATGCGATAGAGCGAACGGCGGGCTTCGGTGAGCACATCGGCCGCCTTGGCCGCCTGCTCCGGTGTACCGGCAGCGGCCACCTGAGCGACCGCGCCCATGAGCTGCCCGACCAACGCGCGCAGATCCATCGCCTGCGCTCCGACGTCCTGCGTGACGTCGGCCCACGGGTCACCGAGCTCCTCGCGATGCTCCTCGACGTAGGTGGTGCCGGATTCGGTCAACTTGGCGGTTTTGCGGCCGGCGACCTTCTCGATGAGCACCAGGCCTTCGTCCTCCAGTTGCGCCAGCGCGGGGTAGATCGATCCCGGGCTCGGCCGCCACAGATCGTCGCTGCGCTCCCGGATCTGCTGGATGAGTTCGTAACCGTGCATGGGGCGTTCGGTCAGTAGCAGCAGGATGGCCGCGCGGACGTCACCGCGCCTGCCGCGACCGCCGCGCCCACGTCCGCGGCCGAAACCGGGGCCGAAGCCCGGCCCGAAACCGGGACCGAATCCCGGGCCGAATTCCGGACCCCAGCCGTGCCGTCCGCCGCGTCGGAACTGTCCGCGGCGCGGGCCGCACTCGTCGAATCCGGGTCGTTGCCTGCCGCCGTGACGGCCATGTCCTCGATGCGTTTCTGCGTTTTCCATGTCGAGCCTCCTCAGACTCCGATGTGTTTGAACACTATCAACGATATATCGGCAATCTATCCATGACAACCCTCCGCTCGAGATCTGCCGCACACCGCCGGCCCGCCCTCCGGTACTTCACCGGATAGCGGGCCGACACCGCCGACCGCTCAGGCGGCCAGCGAATCGATCCAGCGCGCCAATCGATCCCCCTCCGCCCGCATCAAGCCGGGATCGCGAAAAGTGTTGGTGAGTAGCGAAATACCCTGATAGGCGGCGATCAACGCGACACCGAGTTCGGCGGCATCCGCCCGGCCCATCTGCTCGAACTGCCGTTGCGCCCAGTCCACCAGCACCCGCATGGTGGCGGCGATCTCCGCGTCCAGCACCTCGGGGCGCTTGTCCATCTCGGAGGCGAGTGTGCCGAACGGGCAGCCGAACCGCGCCGCCTGATCACGCAGATCGACCCAGCCGGCGATCAGCGCTCGCAGCCGCTCGCGCGGAGTTCCGAGGCCATCGAGCTCCGCGAGCAGATGCCCCAGCCTGTGTCGATGCGCTTCGACCGCCGCCTCGATCAGCTGATCCTTGGTCTTGAAGTAGTAGTAGACATTGCCGACCGGCACCTCGGCCGCCTTCGCGATGTCGGCGATGGTGGTCTTCTCGATACCGCGCTCGTAGAAGACCTGAACGGCGGCATCCACCAGACGCTGGCGCTTTCCCGCCTTCACCGCAACTTGTGAGTCAGTCATACAACTAACTGTAGACACGCGGCGATACGTCCGCTACGGTGAGTTAGTCAGTCAACTAACTAAGTACTTCACATGATCGTGGTAACCGGTGCAACCGGAAATGTCGGCACCCCGCTGGTCGGCGCCCTCGCAGCAGCAGGCGCGAACGTGACGGCCGTGTCGCGCACTGTCGAGCCCGGCAGGGTGGCGCAGGGAGTGCAGGTCCGCCAGGCGGACGTCACCGAGCCGGAGAGCCTGCGACCGATCCTCGACGGGGCCGAGGCCCTGTTCCTGCACGACACGGGCATGAGTGCGCACCTGATGCGCCCGGCCGACATCCTCGACGTGGCCAAGGCCGGCGGAGTCCGCCGCGTGGTGCTGCTGTCGTCACAGGGCGTGGCCACCCGGCCCGACTCGGTCTCCCACGGCGCCGTCGCCCAGGCCTTCGATGCGGCAGTACGGCAGTCGGGCCTCGAGTGGACCATCCTGCGACCGGGAGCTTTCCACTCGAACGCCTTCGCCTGGGCGCCCTCGGTGCGCAACGCCCGGACGGTGGCGGCGCCGTTCGGAGATGTCGGCCTGCCGATCGTCGACCCGCGCGATATCGCCGAGGTCGCCGCGGCCGCCCTGCAGTCCGACAGGCACGCCGGACAGGTCTACACCCTCACCGGGCCCGAGTTGAGCTCGCCGCGGCAGCGGGCGCAGGCCCTGAGTTCCGCCCTGGGTGAGCCGGTCCGGTTCGTCGAACAGACCCGGGCGCAGGCTCATGCGCAGATGCTGGAATTCATGCCCGAACCGGTGGTCGAGACCACCCTCGACATCCTCGGCGCCCCGACCGACGAGGAACGGCGGATCAGTCCCGACGTGACGGGGGTGCTCGGCCGGCCGGCCCGGCCGTTCCAGGACTGGGCGATGGCGCATATCGACGCGTTCCGCTGAGCCCAGGTCGCCCAGGCCATCCGGTCCGCCGCCGGCCCAGCACCGCTACCGCGAGTTCGACGGTAGTGCTCCGGCCCGGCGCGCGCGATGAACCGAGCGGGCCGAGGACAGCCGGCTCATCACAGCGGTCAGCGAACCGGCCCCTCGCGTTGCCGAACGCGAGGGGCCGCTCCGGGCGTCGGCGCCGGTTGCCGTGGACTCGGTACAGGGCAACACCGGCCGACGGCAACTCGAGGGCGACGATCAGTCGATGTGCCGACGGGCCGGCGTCCGCGCACAGCCGGCCGACGGCACCTGCCGGGTGACGATCAACCGATGTCGACGGGATCGATCTGCACGCGCAGCGGGGCGTCGGAGCGTTGCGCGCTGCGGACGGCTTGGGCGGCGGTGAGGGACCGCGACAACGCCGAGGCATCGCGGCGGGGCGTGCGTAGCAGGATGCGTTCGACCTCGGCGGGCGAATCGCCGGTGAACGGCTTGCGAGCGAACGGCGGCAGCGGTACGGGGCCGAGCAGGTCGACCGACTCCGGAAGGGTTGCCGCCGCGAGGAGTTCGGTGATGGCCTCGCTGGTGCCGTCGACGGCGGCCATCCGGACCGCGGGCGGGAAGCCGACCTCCGCCCGGCTGTCGACCTCGGCTCGGGCATGCCCGATCGGATCCCAGCGGATGAGGGCCTGAACCGTCGGAATCGACGGTTCAGCCATCACGAGCACCTGGCCGTGCGGGCGCACCAGGGCGGCGGCGGTCATCCAGCGGCGCAGAGCGTCCTCGGCCGCGCGCAGATCGGCGCGGCCGAGCAGGGCCCACCCGTCGAGCAGCAGCGCGACGCCGTAGCCGCCGGGCAGCACGGGTTCGGCGCCGACGGTGGCGACCACCACCTGCGGCCCGGGTTCCACGATGTCGAGGACGGCGCCGCCGCCGGACCCGCGGATCGGCACACCGGGGAACGCCCGCCCGAGCTCCTCCGCGGTGCGGGTCGCCCCGATCACCACCGCCCGAAGGGCCCGCGAACCGCAAGCGGCGCAACGGAAACCGGCTTCGGTGCGCCCGCACCAGCGGCAGGCGGGGCTGTGGGCGACCTCGGACGATTCCGGACCAGCCGGCCCGCGCTCGGGCAATGCGAGAGGCCCGTTGCAGTGCCGGCAGCGTGCGGGCGTCCGGCACCTCCCGCACGCCAGCGCGGGCACGTATCCACGCCGCGGCACCTGGACCAGGACCCCGGCGCCTTCTTTCAGCGCGGACCGGGCTGCCGCGAACGCCGCTCCGGGAATCCGCACCGCCCGCGCGACAGGGTCGCGTTCCAAGGCGAGATCGGTATCGCCCGGCGCGCTGATCCGCGGCGTGGCCGAGCGCAGCGTCGCCCGGTCGGCGACCAGATCGTGGGCCCAGCCGGAGTCGACCACCGCCTGGATTTCGGCGGTTCGCGCGAACCCACCGGCCACGAAGGCCGCGCCTGTTTCGTGCGCGCGCAGCATCGCCACCTCCCTGGCGTGCGGGTACGGGGCGCGCGGTTCGGCGTAGGTGTCGTCGCCGTCGTCCCAGAGCGCGATCAGGCCGAGGTCCTGCGCGGGTGCGAATACCGCCGCGCGCGTACCGACGACAACCCGCGCCGACCCGCGCAGCACGGCCAGCCAGCGCCGATACCGGGCCGCCGGCCCGAGCCCCGCCGACAACCCCACCGCCTTGTCCCCCACCAGCCGCTGACATTCGGCCAGCACCCGATCCAGATCCCGCTGATCGGGCACCATCAGCACCGCGCTACGCCCACCGGCAACCACGACTGCCGCGAGCTCGGCCAACCGCACCGCCCACTGCTCCCCCGGCAACGCCTGCCACGCCGCCCGCACGCCCCGGCCGTGCGCCAGTGCCTCGAGGAAGCTCGCACCGTGCAGGTATCTGTTCCAGGACACGAGATCGACACCGGCGCGGTCCAACAGCCCGGCGGGGGTAGCCACCGCTTCCGGCGCTGTCGCTTCGGCGGGCCGTCCACTCGGGCTCGGCGATGCGTCGGGGCCGGGGGACTCGTGCGGAGCGCGCGACCGCCCAGGCCCAGGCGACGCATCCGGGTCATCCGGCACACTCGAACCGTCCGAACCGCCTGGTCCGTGCGACCGGCCGCTGGCTACATTGTGCGTGGCGGCCGCTGGAATCGCCTCGGCCTGAAAGGTTTTCGACGTCGTCGAGCTACCGGGGGCACTGTGCGTCGGATGCTGCTCTGCCACGGCCCGATCGCCGCGCAGGCCATGCTGCCGTTCACCGCCGTCGTCGGTGTCCGGTGGCGCCGAACGGAGGTCGTCATCGGTCCGAGCGGCGCTGTCGACAGCTGGTGCGATATCCGATCCGGCGGCGGACGTATCGTCTTCGCCCGCAGCACTATTCGTGACCGGGGTTGTCTTGGCCGACTTGGCTTGCGCGGTCCCCCCGTTCTCGGTGCGCGCATGCCGTGGCGGGATCGCCAGGCGCAGGACGTCCGCGCGGCTGCCGGCGTACCGGGCGGCCACCGAGGTGACCAGGCGCAGAATCTCCGGGGTGAGGACTCGTTCGGCCGACACCACGCGATCCAGCGGCACCAGCTTGCCCGTGTGGTCGCTGGCCGCGAGCCGGTCGAGCAGATAGCCGTCGACCAGGCGACCGGCGAACCGGACCCGCACCCGCACGCCCGGCTGCGCGATCTCGTCGTACTCGGGCGGAACGAGATAGTCGAAATCGCGATCCAGGTGCGCCGGGGTCAGCAGTGGGAGTACCCGCGCGATCGGCAGCGCGAGCCCCGGATCGGATGGTGTGGACGCCCCCGACACAGCCGACACCCCCGGCGACGGTTCGTCGCCGGGGGTGTGCTCGGCCGCGAGTTCGTCCACCCGGGCGCGGAAGCTACAGGCCGGCGGCGGCGCGCAGCTTGTCGGCGCGGTCGGTGTGCTCCCAGGGCAGGTCGACGTCGGTGCGGCCGAAGTGGCCGTAGGCGGCGGTCGGCGCGTAGATCGGG
>NZ_BAFY01000154.1 GCF_000308555.1 Nocardia cyriacigeorgica NBRC 100375
GTGCTGCTGCCCTGAGTCGCCCGGCCCGGTTCAGTAGTCGCGGCCGGTGAGGCCGCGGTAGATGAACCGGGTCAATCCTTCGATGGCCTCGTCATCGGACAGTTCCAGCGTGCCGTCTTCGACGCCGCCGAGAATGCCCTGGGTGAGGTAGAAGACCATCGCCAGGCTGGCGTCCACCCCGCTGGGCAGCTGTAATCCCTTCGCCGCCAGTCCGTCCAGATGATCGGCGACATCGGCGCGCTGCTCGACGCCGAACCGGCCGAGCTTGCGCGCGAATTCCTCGTTGACGATCGCCGCCTGCCCCATCGCACGCAACACCACCGCGTGTTCCCTGGCGAACTTCCAGTACGCGGCGATGTGGAAGCGCACCGCGTCCGGATCGCTGAAATCCGGGTTGTGCTCGGGCTGTTCGGCTTGCGCGTCGCCGGCCTCGGCCAGATCGGCCAGCAGCGATTGCAGCAGTTCCTCTTTGCTGGCGAAGTGGTTGTAGAACGACCCCGCGGCCCGGCCGGCGGCGGTGGTGATGTCGGTGATCTTGGTGTTGAGGTATCCGCGTTCGGCGAACACCCGGCGCGCGGCATCTTTGAGCGCCTGTTCGGTCTCCACCGATCGCTCTCTGCGGCTGGCCACCACATCACCTCCTTGACAAGGCAACCTATCAACTCCAATACTGAATCCATATTCATTGAATTTCAATTCAGTTCTGAAATGCCGCTCGTCCAGGAGTTCTCATGCAGCATCCCGTCCTCATCGCGGGCGCAGGCCCGACCGGCCTGACACTGGCCATCGACCTGGCTCGCCGGGGAATCCCGGTGCGGTTGATCGATCGCGCCGGGCAGTTCTTCGCCGGTTCGCGCGGCGACGGCATCCAGCCACGCACCCTCGAAGTCTTCGACGACCTCGGCGTGCTGGACGCGATACACGCCGCCGGATCGCCCGCGCCGGTCATGCGGGCCTACCTGGACGGACAGTTCGCCGGCGAGCATCGGATGAGCGAGCCGGTCGAACCGACACCTGCGGTCCCCTACCCCAATGTGTGGATGCTGGGGCAGTCGAGGACCGAGGAGATACTGCGTGTGCGGCTGGCCGAATTCGGTGTTCACGTCGAACTCGGCACCGCCTTGGAATCGTTCGATCAGGATGACGAGGGCGTCACCGCGACCGTGTGGCGGGCCGGAACACGGGAGCAGGTCCGGGCCACCTTCCTGGTCGGGGCCGACGGCGGCGCCAGCACCGTCCGCAAACAGCTCGGTATCGCCTTCGAAGGCACCACCGACGACTCCCTCCGCATGCTGCTCGGCGACGTCCGCGCCGACGCGCTCGACCACGACTTCGGCCACTGGTTCGCCGCCGCCGACAACCCGATGGCCGGAATCGCCCTGTCCCCCTTGCCCGGCGGGCGCCACTTCCAGTTCGCGGCACCTCTCGCCGACGACACCGAACCCACCCTCGCCACCTTGCAGCATTACCTGGACCGCTACAGCGGCCGCGACGACCTCACCCTCACCGACCTCACCTGGGTCACCGTATGGCGCCCCAATATCCGCCTGGCGCGACGGTTCCGAGTCGGGCGCGTCCTGCTGGCCGGCGATGCCGCGCATGTGCATCCGCCCACCGGGGGCCAGGGCATGAACACCGGCATCCAGGACGCCTACAATCTCGGCTGGAAACTCGCCGCCGCCCTCGCCGGTGACGACGCACAGCTGGACACCTACGAGCCGGAGCGGCGCGCGGTCGCTGCGCGGGTGCTCGGTCTCAGCACCGATCTACTCGACAAACTGATCGCCGGCGACGAGGACGCCATGCACCGCGGCGAGCAGACCCGCCAGCTCGACCTCACCTACCGCGATCCGGCCGACCCCGCGCGTATCGCTGTCGGCGACCGCGCTCCGGACGCGCCGGTCGAGGACGCCGCCGGTCGCTCGGTGCGCCTGTTCGATCTGTTCCGCGGGCCGCACGCGACGCTGCTGTGCTTCGGCGCGACCGGCGAACTGCCCACCGTGCCGGGTACACGTGTATACGCGGTGGTGCGGCCGGGCGTTGCCGTCGATGACGCAGCGACCGTCACTGATGTCGGCGGTCACGCCCACGACGCCTACGACGCCGTCGACGGAACCCGGATATTGGTGCGTCCCGACGGATATATCGGCGATATCGCCGGTGCCGTCGAGCGCACACCGATATCGAGCGCATGACGCCGCCGGGAGAAGTTGAACGGCGCCCTCCGGTGGGGGCGCCTGATCCAGTACTCGCCCGTCCGCACTCGAGATGCCGCTCGTACTCGGCACCGCGCCGTGGATCGACCTCGGCTGCCCACCGCAGCCGACACGCCGGATCAGCCGAACAGCACCTCACCGATGGTGGTCCAGCCGAGCACCGAGTCGATGGCGAGGCCGCAGAACACCACCGCGAGGTAGTTGTTGGATTGCAGGAACAGCCGAAGCGGTTTCACCGACTCGCCGCGGCGCACACCGGCGTAGAGCTGGTGGGCCATCAGCAGGAACCAGGCACCGGCCACCAGGGCGACGGCCGCGTAGATCACGCCGGTGGCCGGGACCAGTGCCAGCGTGGTCAGCACGGTCAGCCAGGTGTAGATGACGATCTGCTTGGTGACGGTCTGCTCGGTGGCCACCACCGGCAGCATCGGCACGCCGGCCGCGCGGTAGTCCTCCTTGTAGCGCATCGCCAGCGCCCAGGTGTGCGGCGGTGTCCAGAAGAAGATGACGCCGAACAGCGCGATCGCGGGCCAGCCGATGGTTCCGGTGACCGCCGACCAGCCGACCAGGGCGGGCATGCAGCCCGCGGCGCCGCCCCACACCACGTTCTGCGAGGTGCGGCGCTTGAGGCCGAGGGTGTAGACGAAGACGTAGAACAGGATCGTCGCGACCACCAGCACGCCGCTGAGCAGGTTGGCCTGCCACCACAGCCAGGCGAACGAACCGATGCCGAGTACCACGCCGAAGACGAACGCGTGCGAGGTGGGCACCGCGTCGCGCGCCAGCGGACGTTTGGCGGTCCGCTTCATCACCTTGTCGATATCGGCGTCGGCGACGCAGTTGAGGGTGTTCGCGCTCGCCGCGCCCATCCAGCCGCCGAACAGGGTGGCCAGGATGAGGCGGATGTCGACGTGCCCGCGGTCGGCCAGCAGCATGGTCGGGATGGTGGCGACCAGCAGCAGTTCGATGACGCGCGGTTTGGTCAGCGCGATATAGGCCAGCGGGCGGCGCAGGAGCTTCGACAACGGGCCGTCACCGGTGACCCGATCCGCGAGCGCCGGTGCGGAATCGTGCGCGCCGCCGACCCCCGGCTGTTGACCGATCCGCACTTTTTCTCCTCGCACGCTGTGCTTCGCATCCGGCTGTGGAACGAGCAGCGCGCGGCTGCGGCGCGGCCACTACTACAGACGATGGTAGACCCACACCCCCACTGCCCCGACCCTCGCCCCCTGCCCTGACACAGTGCCGTTCACCCGCGGGTAACCACCCGCACCCGGCGTGAACAGCGGCGGTTCACGCACTTCCACGCCCTTTCGTGGCGAGCACCACATTCGCGGTGCCGGGTCGCGCCGCCGGGGACCCGCGCACGCCACGCCGCCGAGCGGCCGATTTCCCCTGGGTTCGTGCGCGGCCGGTCGCGGGCACAACTAGGGTGGTAGCTACATCCGGCACGCGCATTTCGGCGTTGCCGTACGTCATGCCACCGCCCACCCCGCCATCGTCGACGAAACCAATGTCAGGAGAACCTCGGTCGTGTCAGTGACAGACGACATCCGCGCCCTCACCCAGCCGAACCATCCGGCCGACTGGACGGACCTGGACACCAAGGCGGTCGACACGATCCGGGTGCTGGCCGCGGACGCGGTGCAGAACGCGGGCAACGGTCACCCCGGTACCGCGATGAGCCTCGCGCCGCTGGCCTACGTGCTCTACCAGCGCGTCATGCGCCACGACCCGACCGATCCGAGCTGGGTCGGCCGCGACCGTTTCGTGCTCTCGTGCGGTCACTCCAGCCTCACCCAGTACATCCAGCTGTACCTGGCCGGTTTCGGGCTCGAACTCGACGATCTGAAGAACCTGCGCAAGTGGGGCTCGCTGACCCCGGGCCACCCCGAGTTCCGGCACACCGACGGCGTCGAGATCACCACCGGCCCGCTCGGCCAGGGTCTGGCCTCCGCGGTCGGCATGGCGATGGCCGCCCGCCGCGAGCGCGGCCTGTTCGATCCGGACGCCGCCCCCGGTGCCAGCCCGTTCGATCACTACATCTACGTCATCGCCTCCGACGGCGACCTGGAGGAGGGCGTCACTTCCGAGGCGTCCTCGCTGGCGGGCACCCAGCAGCTGGGCAATCTGGTGGTGATCTACGACGACAACAAGATCTCCATCGAGGACGACACCACCATCGCCTTCACCGAGGACGTCGCCGCCCGCTACGCCGCCTACGGCTGGCATGTGCAGACCGTCGAGGGCGGTGAGGACGTCGTCGCGATCGAGGCCGCCCTCGAGGCCGCCAAGGCCGAGACCGGCAAGCCGTCGATCATCGTGCTGCGCACCGTCATCGGCTACCCGGCGCCCACCAAGATGAACACCGGCGCCTCACACGGTGCCGCCCTCGGCGGCGACGAGGTGGCCGCCACCAAGAAGATCCTCGGGTTCGATCCCGAGCAGAGCTTCCAGGTCGACGACGCCGTCATCGCGCACACCCGCAAGGCCATCGAGCGCGGCCGGCAGGCGCATGAACAGTGGCAGCAGAGCTTCGACGCGTGGGCGCAGGCCAACCCGGAGAACAAGAAGCTGTTCGACCGGCTCGCCAACCGCGATCTGCCCGCGGGCTGGACCGCGAATCTGCCCACCTACGAGCCGGATCCGGCCGGTATGGCCACCCGCAAGGCCTCCGGCAAGGTGCTGGCCGCGCTGGCGCCGGTGCTGCCGGAACTGTGGGGCGGTTCGGCCGACCTCGCCGAATCCAACAACACCACCATGCCGGATGTGCCGAGCTTCGGCCCCGAGTCGATCTCCACCGGCATGTGGAAGACCAGCCCGTACGGGCGCACCCTGCACTTCGGTGTGCGCGAGCACGCGATGGGCTCGATCCTCAACGGCATCGCGCTGCACGGCCCCACCCGCCCCTACGGCGGTACCTTCCTGGTGTTCAGCGACTACATGCGCCCCGCGGTGCGCCTGGCCGCGCTGATGCGCATCCCGGTCACCTACGTCTGGACCCACGACTCCATCGGTCTCGGCGAGGACGGCCCGACCCATCAGCCGATCGAGCATCTGGCCGCGCTGCGCGCCATCCCCGGCCTGAACGTGGTCCGCCCCGGCGACGCCAACGAGACCACCTACGCCTGGCGCACCATCCTCGAGCGCGACAGCAGCGAGCACAGCTCGCACTTCTCGGTCTCGGAGATGCCGCATCAGGACGGCCCGTCCGCGCTGGCGCTGACCCGCCAGAACCTGCCGATCCTGGAGGGCACCAGCTACGAGGGTGTATCCAAGGGCGGCTACATCCTGGCCGAGGCCTCCACCGGCACCCCGCAGGTGATCTTGATCGCCACCGGCTCGGAGCTCCAGCTCGCCGTCGAAGCGCGCACTACCCTGGAGGCGCAGGGTATCGGCACCCGTGTGGTCTCGATGCCGTGCGTGGAGTGGTTCGACGCGCAGGACAAGGCCTACCGCGACGAGGTGCTGCCGCCGTCGGTCGCCGCGAGGGTGACCGTCGAGGCCGGTATCGCGATGCCGTGGCACCGGTTCGCCGGTGACGCGGGCGAGATCGTCTCCATCGAGCACTTCGGCGCCTCCGCCGACTACAAGACCCTGTTCCGCGAGTTCGGCTTCACGCCCGAGGCCGTGGTGGCAGCCGCCCAGCGCACGCTCAGCAACGTGAAGGGATAAGTGCTCATGGCACAGAACGAGAACATCGCCGCCCTCAGTGCGGCGGGAGTGTCGGTCTGGCTCGACGATCTGTCCCGCGACCGGATCAACTCCGGCAATCTCGCGGAACTGATCGCGACCCGCGGCGTGGTCGGCGTGACCACCAACCCGACCATCTTCCAGGGCGCCCTGAGCAAGGGCCACGCCTACGACGCCCAGGTCGCGGCCTTGGCCGCGCAGGGCGCCGACGCCGACGCGGCCATC
This sequence comes from Nocardia cyriacigeorgica NBRC 100375, assembly GCF_000308555.1. Classification (GTDB taxonomy): domain Bacteria; phylum Actinomycetota; class Actinomycetes; order Mycobacteriales; family Mycobacteriaceae; genus Nocardia; species Nocardia cyriacigeorgica. The sequence goes on from NZ_BAFY01000154.1 coordinate 6,135, forward strand.
CGCACCATCACCACCGACGACGTCCGCGCGGCCTGCGATGTGCTGGCCCCGGTGTTCGAGCAGACCGGCGGTGTGGACGGCCGGGTCTCCATCGAGGTCGATCCGCGGCTGGCCTTCGACGCCGACAAGACCGTCGCGCAGGCGGTCGAGCTGTGGAAGATCGTCGACCGGCCCAACCTGTTCATCAAGATTCCGGCCACCGAGGAGGGCCTGCCCGCGATCACCGCGGTGCTCGCCGAGGGCATCAGCGTCAACGTCACGCTGATCTTCTCCGTGGCCCGCTACCGCTCGGTGATGGGCGCTTACCTCGACGGTCTGCGCAAGGCTCGCACCGCGGGACACGATCTGGCCTACATCCATTCGGTGGCGTCGTTCTTCGTGTCCCGGGTCGACACCGAGATCGACAAGCGGCTCGAGGCGATCGGCTCGCCGGAAGCCCTGGCGCTGCGCGGCAAGGCCGGTGTGGCGAACGCCCGCCTGGCCTACGCCGAATACCAGGATGTCTTCGACGGCGGCGCGCACACCTCCACCTACAGCCACCTCGCGGCCATGGGCGCCAACCGTCAGCGTCCGCTGTGGGCCTCGACCGGGGTGAAGAACCCGGAGTACTCGGACACGATGTACGTGACCGAGCTGGTGGCGCCCAATACGGTCAACACCCTCCCGGAGAAGACCCTCGAAGCGGTCGCCGATCACGGCGAGATCCGCGGCGACACCGTCTCCGGCACCGCCGCGGCGGCGCAGGAGGTGTTCGACAAGCTGACGGCCGTCGGCATCGACCTCGACGATGTTTTCGCGGTGCTCGAACGCGAAGGCGTCGACAAATTCGAGAAGTCGTGGGAGGAACTGCTTTCGGCCACCGCACAGGAGCTGTCCGCGGCCGGGGGTAACTGACCCAGATGGCCGGTACCGGGCACGCAGCGACCACGGCCGGGTGGCGTAACCCACTGCGCGACGGACGGGACAAGCGGGTACCGCGGATCGCGGGACCGTGCAGCATGGTGATCTTCGGGGTCACCGGCGATCTGTCCCGGAAGAAGCTCATGCCGGCCATCTACGATCTGGCGAACCGGGGGCTGCTGCCCCCGGGTTTCGCGCTGGTGGGTTTCGCCCGCCGGGATATGGGTGACGCGGACTTCGCCGACATCGTGCTGGAGTCGGTGAAGGCGCATGCGCGCACGCCGTTTCGCCAGCAGGTGTGGGATCACCTGTCCGAAGGCATCCGGTTCGTCCAGGGCACCTTCGAGGACGACGCCGCCTTCGCGCAGTTGGCCGCGACGCTGGCGCGGCTGGACGCCGAACGCGGCACCGGCGGCAATCACGCCTTCTACCTGTCGATTCCGCCGGACATGTTCCCGGTGGTGCTCGATCAGCTCTCCGAGCACGGGCTGGCCAAGCCGACGCAGGTGCACGGGCGCACACCGTGGCGGCGGGTAGTGATCGAGAAGCCGTTCGGGCACGACCTCGACAGCGCCCGCGAACTCAACGCACTGGTCAACCGGGTGTTCCCGGAGGAGACGGTGTTCCGCATCGACCACTATCTCGGCAAGGAGACGGTGCAGAACATCCTGGCGTTGCGCTTCGCGAACCAGTTGTTCGATCCGATCTGGAACGCCAACTACGTCGACCACGTGCAGATCACCATGGCCGAGGACATCGGGCTCGGCGGGCGCGCGGGGTACTACGACGGCATCGGCGCCGCGCGCGATGTCATCCAGAACCATCTGTTGCAGCTGCTGGCGCTCACCGCGATGGAGGAGCCGATCAGCTTCGCGCCCAACCAATTGCAGATGGAGAAGATCAAGGTCCTCTCCGCCACCACCCTGGTCGAACCGCTGGACGAGACCACCGCGCGTGGTCAGTACGCGGCCGGCTGGCAGGGCGGTGAGCAGGTGGTCGGGCTGCTCGACGAGGAGGGTTTCGACCCGGATTCGCGCACCGAGACCTATGCCGCGCTGACCCTCGAGGTCAATACCCGGCGCTGGGCGGGGGTGCCGTTCTATCTGCGCACCGGCAAGCGTCTGGGCCGGCGCGTCACCGAGATCGCGGTGGTGTTCAAGCGGGCGCCGCATCTGCCGTTCGATCAGACCATGACCGAGGAGCTCGGGCAGAACGCGCTGGTCATGCGGATTCAGCCGGATGAGGGCATCACCATGCGGTTCGGGTCCAAAGTCCCGGGAACCGGGATGGAGGTGCGCGATGTCAACATGGACTTCAGCTACGGCGAGGCGTTCACCGAGTCCTCCCCGGAGGCCTACGAACGGCTCATCCTGGATGTGCTGCTCGGTGTGCCGTCGCTGTTCCCGGTGAACGCGGAGGTCGAATTGTCCTGGAGCATCCTCGATCCGGTGCTGGAACACTGGGCCGCCGACGGCAAACCCGAACAGTACGAGGCCGGCACCTGGGGCCCGGAATCGGCCGACGAGATGCTGGCCCGCACCGGCCGGGAATGGCGGCGCCCGTGATCGTCGACATGCCCGACACCACCACCGGTGAAGTCACCAAACGCCTGGTGCAGCTGCGCGAGAGCAACGGTGTGATCACCATGGGCCGCGTGCTCACCCTGGTGGTGTGCACCCTCGACAGCTCCGAAGCCGAGGACGCGATCGACGCCGCGAACGACGCCAGCCGCGAACATCCCTGCCGGGTGGTCGTGCTGGCGCGCGGCGACCGGGACGCCGAGACCCGGTTGGACGCCCAGATCCGCGTCGGCGGGGACGCGGGCGCGGCCGAGGTGATCGTGCTGCGGTTGCAGGGACAGCTGATCAATCACGAAAGCAGCGTCGTCATCCCGTTCCTGCTGCCGGACACGCCGGTGGTCGCGTGGTGGCCGCGCGGTGCGCCGGAGTTCCCGTCCAAGGATTCGGTGGGCCGGTTGGCCGCCCGGCGGATCACCGACGCCACCTTCGCCGCCGATCCGCAGGCCACCATCAAGAAGCGCCGCCATTCCTACGCCTCCGGCGATACCGATCTGGCGTGGAGCCGGATCACCTACTGGCGGGCGCTGCTGGCGGCCGCGATGGACGAACCGCCGTTCGAGCCGGTCGAGTCGGTGACGGTGTCGGGCCTGCGCGAGGAACCGGCCCTCGACATCCTGGCCGGTTGGCTGGCCGGGCGCCTGGAATGCCCGGTGTATCGACGCACCGGGGAGCTGCGGGTGGAACTGCACCGGCCGACGGTGTCGATCGGCATCACCCGCCCGCAGACCGGCGTCACCGCCACGCTCACCCGTACCGGGGAACCGGATCAGCGGATCGCGTTGGCGCGCAGGGAAGCTCGGGACTGCCTCGCCGAGGAGTTGCGCCGGCTCGACGCCGACGACATCTATGCCGAGGCGCTGGCCGGCATCGAAAGGGTGACCTATGTCTAGCAGCACCGATTCGGAGTTCCCCGGCGATACCGTCGAGGTCCATCCCGACGCCGACGCTCTGGTGACGGCGGCGGCGAAACGGTTCGTCGGGGTCGTGGTGGCGGCGCAGGCCGAGCGTGGTTCGGCGTCGGTGGTGCTCACCGGCGGCGGTACCGGCATCGACCTGTTGAAGAAGGTCCGCGCGACGCCGGGTGATATCGACTGGTCGCGGCTGGATGTGTTCTGGGGCGATGAGCGTTTCGTCCCGGCCGGCGATGCCGAACGCAACGACCGGCAGGCCCGCGAAGCGCTGCTGGATCATGTGCCGGTCGATCCGCATCGCGTGCATCCGGTGGCGACCTCCGACGGCGAATACCCCGATCCGGTGGCCGCCGCGGCCGAATACTCCGCCGCCGTCCACGCCCACCTGGCCGAATACGGCGCCTTCGACCTGCATCTGCTCGGTATGGGCGGCGAGGGACATATCAATTCGCTGTTCCCCGACACCGACGCGGTGCGTGAGGAACACGAACTGGTCGTCGCCGTGACCGACTCCCCCAAACCGCCTCCGGTGCGCGTCACCCTGACCTTGCCCGCGATCCGGCGCGCCCGGCACGTGGTGCTCGTGGTCGCCGGCGGGGCGAAGGCCGATGCCGTGGCGGCCGCCCTGAGCGGTGCCGAACCGGTCGACATCCCCGCCGCCGGGGCCTCGGGTTCGGAGTCCACCACCTGGATGCTCGACCGGGCCGCAGCGGCCTCCTTGCGATAGCATTCGTCCGCTGCCGCGGGCGTTGCACCCGGTCCGTGCGCGGCTCGGCTCAGATGGTGATGTGTCCGTGCGGGTAGCTCGATGTCAGCCGAGCGAAGTCGGATCCGGAGACGTGCACGAGGGTGCTGTGGTCGCCGCCCTCGAAGTAGATGTCCTCGCGCTGGTCGAGCTGATCGTCGACCACGCACGGCACGTGATAAGGCTCGGCGACCACCGGGATGGCGCCGGTCTCGCAGTCCGGGAACAGCGCCGACGCCTCCTCCTCGGACGCCAGCCGCACCGACTCGCCGAGCACTGAACCGGTCTCGGCCAGATCGATGAGGCGGTTCGACGGAAGCACGGCCACCATATAGCCGCCGTTCTTCTTCAGCACGACCCCTTTGGCCAGTTGCCGGCCGGGGATGTGCCCGGCCTGTGCGGTCCGGGCCGATGTCGATGTCCTGTCATGCGTGCTCACGTCGTAGTGGACGTGCAGCCCGTCGAGATACTCCCGCATGCTCGTGGCGATGCCCATGATCGTTGCCTCCATAAGTGATGGCTCTTCGACGACCACTGCGGCGGAACCGGCCGACGGAGGAGTCCCTGCCCTCCGGCAGGTCACTTCCGCGCCGTGGGGCGGGTTGAACAGGGAAAATAATACTCTCGCCCGGGCCGCGGCGCGGGGCTGACGGCGCCTGTCGGTCGTAGGCTGGCAGTTATGACCTGGGGCAGCGAGCGGTCGCGGCGCTCGGTGATGGGCGCGCGCGACGTCGGCGGGACGCGGGGATGAGCGCGCAGGAGCTCGAGCAGCGGTTCCGGGCCGCTGTGCGGGCGGCCGTGCCCGGGGTCAAGCGAGCTCCCGAGGAGATCGTGGCCCCTGGGATCAGCGCCGGTTTGTGTGTGGAGCTGTTCGATTCGCAGGTGACGAGCCGGCAGCTTGATCTCGCGGCTCGACAGTTGGGACGGGCGGGGCGCGGCTACTACAGCATCGGATCCTCGGGGCATGAGGGCAACGCGGCGCTGGCCATCGCCACGCGTGTCGATGATCCGGCCTTGCTGCATTACCGGTCGGGCGCGTTCTTCGTGCAGCGGGCTCGGCAGGTGCCGGGGCTGGATCCGGTCCGGGATGTGCTGCTCGGTGTGGTCGCGGCGGCGACCGATCCGATCGCCGGGGGCAGGCACAAGGTGTTCGGGAGCAAGGCGGCGGCGGTGATTCCGCAGACCTCGACGATCGCCTCACATCTACCGCGCGCGGTGGGCTTGGCCTTCGCGCTCGAGCGTGGCGTGCGGCTCGGCGTGGCCCGGGAGTGGCCGCAGGATGCGGTAGTGCTGTGCACCTTCGGCGATGCCTCCGCGAACCATTCGACGGCGACGGGCGCGATCAACGCCGCCGTGCACACCGCGCATCTAGGTGTCGGCCTGCCGATTCTGTTCGTCTGCGAAGACAACGGCATCGGCATCAGCGTGCCGACCCCACCCGACTGGATCGCCACCGCCTACGGGCAGCGCCGCGGCCTGCGATATTTCGACGCCGACGGATGCGATCTGCTCGACGCCCTCACCACCGCGACCGACGCCGTGCACTGGGTGCGCACCCACCGCGCCCCGGCATTCCTTCGCTTGCGCACCGTGCGGCTGCTCGGGCACGCCGGTTCCGATGTGGAAACCGCCTACCGCGCGCAGGCCGCGATCGCCGCCGACGCCGAATGCGACCCGGTCGCGGCCACCGCGCGCATGCTGATCACCGTCGGGATCAGCACCCCGGAGGAGGTTGCGGCCCGATACGACGCGATCGCCGAACGCGTCGCCGAGGTAGCCGAAGAACTCGGCGGGGCATCGAAACTCGCCTCCGCGGCGCAGGTGATGGCCCCGCTCGCACCGGCTCATCCCGGCCTCGTGCGGGCCGACGTCGAGCGGGGCACCGCTTCCCCGGCCGGGGCACCCGCCCCGACACCTGCTGGCGACGACCCCGCGTCCTCGCAGACGAGTTCATCGCTGTCCGCATCCACCGAACCCGATACCGCCGAACACCTCCCGCTGACTCTCGCGCAAGGCATCAACCACACCTTGCGCGCGCTGCTCGCCCGCGACGACGACCTGCTGGTGTTCGGGGAGGATGTCGCCCGCAAGGGCGGGGTCTACGGGGTCACGAAGGGCTTGCGCAAGGAGTTCGGCGCCCGGCGCGTGTTCGACACGCTGCTGGATGAGCAGAGCGTGCTCGGCACCGCGCTCGGGGCCGGGCTCGCCGGTTTCGTGCCGATCCCGGAAATCCAGTACCTGGCGTATGTGCACAACGCCCTCGACCAGTTGCGCGGTGAGGCGGCGACCTTGCAGTTCTTCTCCGAGGGCCGCTACCGCAATCCGATGGTGGTCCGGGTCGCCGGGCTGGCGTATCAGCGGGGGTTCGGCGGCCATTTCCACAACGACAATTCCGTCGCCGCGCTGCGCGATATCCCCGGTCTCGTGGTTGCGGTACCCGCGCGTGCCGACGATGCGGCGGCACTGCTGCGGACATGCGTGTCGGCGGCGCGGGTGGACGGGCGGGTGTGCGTCATCGTCGAACCGATCGCCCTCTACCACCACCGTGACCTGTACGAATCCGGCGACGACGGCTGGCTCGCCCCGGCGACCGCACCCTGGCATGTGCCGATCGGCCGGGCCAGAACCTATGGTGACGGCACCGATCTGACTATCGTCACCTTCGGCAATGGCGTGCCGATGAGCTTGCGTGTCGCGCGCCGGCTCGCCGCGCGTGGCGTCGACGCCCGCGTCCTCGATCTGCGCTGGCTGGCTCCGCTCCCCCACGACGATCTGCTCCACCACGCCGAGATCACCGGCCGGGTGCTGGTCGCCGATGAGACCCGGCGCAGTGGGGGCGTCGCCGAGTCGGTGTTCGCGGCCCTGCTCGACGCCGGGTTCGCCGGTCGCATGTCGCGCGTGACCAGCGCCGATAGTTTCGTTCCGCTCGGGCCGGCCGCGAGTACGGTCCTGCTCGACGAAACCGCCATCGAGGCGGCCGCCGTCGACCTCGTTTCCCGATGACGCGTGGGCGAGTACCGGCCGGTGGTGCTACGGGCCGACGGCGAAGCACCATCCGGTCCGCCCATCAACTCGCTGCCCGGTGACATGCGCCATCTGATACCGGAGCCGCCGTGGGCGGACGCGCCGAGCTGTAAACGATTGCACCGAATCACGATTCGCCGGCAGTCCATGGGAAATACTCTCGACAGCGACAGCGAACCGCGGGAGGTACACCGATGACGACGATGTCGATGCTCGGCGAAGTGCGGCCGGAACACGATTGCCCCGATGAGCTGGTACTTCTGCACTATCTACGGTCGTTCCGGCATCCGGTGCTCGAGGTGTGGGCCGCCTGCACCGAGCCCCGCCAGCTGGTGCGGTGGTTCGGCGCGGTCTCCGGCACCGGCGCCGATCTCGTCATCGAACCCGACGACGGTCCGATCCCCGGCCCCCTCACTGTGCATATCGACCACTGCTCGGCCCCGAACGACCTCCACGCCCGGGTCGACGACGGCACCGTCGAACTACACCTGAGCCAGGTCGGGGTCGTCACCAACCTGGAACTCGTCCGCCGCCATGTCCGCCCCGAAGACGCCGCGACGATCGGCCCACGCTGGCAATACCTGCTCGACCGTTTCACCGCGTATCTGAACGTCCACCCCATGCCCCACTGGCATGACTACACCAGTCTGGCGACCGAATACCGCTAAGGGCGCGACCGAAAACCGCACCCGCTGTTCGGCGAGGGGGACATGAGACCGGTGACACGCCGATAGCGCCGGTCTCATGTCCCCGCGTGGGTTCAGGGGGATGGGTTGCGGAAGCCTTCGATGCCGAGTTTTTCGCCGATGGCGGCCAGGGCTTCGACTACGGTGCGGCCGCCCAGGGCTTCCCAGCCGGGGAAGTCGGCGCCGCGGGAGGTGTCGGGGCCTGCGACTTGGTCGAGGGTGAGGCCGACGTGTTTGTCGAGGTAGTGCAGCAGGGTGCCGACGGTGACGGTGTCGCCTCGGTAGTTGACGAGGGTTTCTTCGAGGAAGGACATGTCAGCTCCATTCGCGTACTTGGTGATTGCCGCCGAGAAGACGTCCCAGGGGAAGTTCGGGCCGACGTCGGTGTGTGAGCCGACGCCGAGCCCTTCGGTGACCGCGTAGTGGTCGGCGATGCCGGGCCGGCCGGCGCCGAGTTCCGCGGGGGTGATGATGCGGGCCGGGAAGCCGTAGCGGCGGCTGTCCTGCACCGCGAGGTAGGCGGCGACGTCGATGCCGCGTCCCATGTTGTCGAGCCACTGCTGCCGCGACCAGGCGGCGCGGCTGCCGGCGAAACACAGGTTGATCGAGCGGTTGTTGGCGTCGAGCACCGACCAGGACGCGACGTCGGTGTCGATGACGTCCACCACGGTCACCGCGTTGTCGACGGTGTAGTGGTAGGACACGCCGCTGTTCGGATTCTGCAGGTAGTCGGCCAGCGACTCGGCGGTGCCGTTGCCTTCCTGGGTGTGCAGCAGCCACCACAGCACCGGCGCGCCTTCGCGGGAGTGCCAGTTCGGGGAGACCCCGATCTCGTTGATCTCACGGAATTGCGGTGCGGGCGCCGCGCTCGCCAGCGACCACTGCCCGAAGTCGGGTTTCAGCACCGTGTTCACGTCGACGGTCACTCCTCCCACTTGGCGGGCATCGATCTCGATCTGATGCATGTGCGCGGCCGGATGGTCGACGTTGAGGGCCGGGTCGCCGGACCAGTTGTGTTGCCAGAACCAGCGGGCGACATCGTCTTCCAGCGCCCATTCGATGCAGCGGGCATTGCCGTACATGCCGGTCCATTCGAGCCCGACCACGCTGGCCCAGCCGCGTAGGAACGGAGCGATCAGGTCGTTCCACTGTTGCAGGGTGGGGTTGGCGTCGACCGGCGCGTAGATCGGCCGGCGGGGCGGCCCGCCCGCTTCGGTGTGGTAGCGCACCGCGATCTGCGCGTGGCGGACTCCGGCGTCGTAGCCGCCGAGCCAGTCGGAGGTGTCGCCCTTGCCGTACTGGTAGTTGGACACGATTTCCAGCCCGTGCGCACGCAGTGCGTCACAGTAGTCGCGCCGCAGCGGTTTGGCGCCGAAGTTGGTGCCCGGCCGGGATTCTGAGAAGTAGCCGATCACGCCGGCGTACCCGGCGTCCACGATGGCTTGCGGGTCGATCAGGCTCGCTGAGAAGTCCAGCAGTTGCATAACCGTCTCCTTGCTTCTCGCCGAACCGATCCTCTGCTGACTGTGGAGCTGGGGTGGACGCCGCTCGACGGGCCGGGAAGACAGCCGAGCAGCACCGGGTCGAGCCCTCCGGCGTAACCGCAGGTGAAACACGAGCGCGGCCCGCGACCGCACCTACCGGTACCTCGGTATCGCCCTACCCTGCCCTCGGGGTAACCCGTGCAGGCACCGGCAAAACACCTGACGCTGGGGATACGCTGGGCCCGAACAGGTTTCCTGGTGGCGGGTCGCACCCTCAACGATACGAGGTACGCGACGATCGCGGCCGGTATTTGCCACATCGTATCCAGATGGCATTCTGGCCGTTCCGACCACGAGACCATCGGGGTTGCGGCGGCGACGGTGGTGCGGCGCCCGGCCGGTCGATCCCCCGGCTGTGCCGACAGGCGGGCGCTCACCCATCAGCCCCTCCGAGGCGGGAGACATCAACCGGTCGCCGTCCAATTCGACGCCGCCGCAGCAGGTTTCAGGCGAGCGGGTTGAACCTGCCCGCGGCCACCCCCGTCACGAATGCATCCCACCCGTCCGGTCCGAAGACCAGGGCCGCCAACTCCAAGACCGTCTCCGCGCCACCGCCGCCGCCCGCCGACCCCAACGAGTCCCCGGCCCCGACGAAGACGACGACCTCTACTACCAGCAGCGGAACGAGCGAGGGTGGCTGGTCTAGGCGGGATTTCAGTGTCCACGCCGGGCGAAGACAGGTGCGTGCTCGGGCCGGATGCCGATGCCGCCGATGTAGGCGGACACCCCACGCAATGCCGGGCTGGCCCGCAATGCTCGGATGGGAGCCGGCAGACGGTGTTCGTCCAGCGTGCCCGCGAGCGCCGGTTCCAGCAGCATGGCGTGTTCGCCGCGTTGGGACCGTTGAGCGACCACGGTCGGTAGCGATCGGCGGCGCTGAACCCTCGCCAGGTCCTGGTGTGTGACTCGGCCGCGCAGCAGTGGATCGGCGAGGATTCGCGCAGCGGCGACCGCGTCCTGGATTGCCAGATTGACACCCATTCCACCGACCGGAGACATCGTGTGCGCAGCATCGCCGATGCACAGCACACCGTCTCCGTACCAGCGTCGCAACCGGTTCATATCGGTCCGTAGCAGTTTCACGTCATCCCAGGAACGCACGGCGGCCACTTGCTCATGCGACCAGCCGAACATCTCGGCGAGCCGCGCACGGAAGGTCGCGACGTCCTCCGCGCGCATACGCTCGTCCGTGTCTTTCGCGATCAGGTAGGAAGCCTGGAAATAGTCCCCTCGGTCCATGGTGACCGCGACCTGCCGATCGCCGAACCAGCCGAAGACTTCGCCGTCACGCGTCGCGTCGCCTTTGGGGATCCGGACCTGCCAGACGTCCATCGGAATGGCGAAGTCGACGGTACGCAGTCCGGCTTCGCGGCGAATTATCGAGCGACGACCGTCGCAGCCGACGATCAGCTCCGCCGACAGTTGGCGAACAGCACCGTCGGCGTCGTGGTATTCGACACCGACGACCCGGCCGTCGCCGTCCCGGAGCAATCCGGTGACGGCACTGTTCATACACAGTGTGAACGATGGCTCTTCGGCCGCCGCCGACGCGAGCAGGTCGAGAAAATCCCATTGGGGAACCATCGCGATGTAGTTGTGCCTGCCCGGGATTCGCCGGAAGTCTGCCAGTACGACCGTGGTGGTGCCGATCTGGATCCGCATCTGTTCGAGCCTGCCGGCGGGAAGCTTCGCGAAACGTTCACCCAGCCCGAGCTCGTCGAGTAGGCGCAATGTCGATGGGTGGACGGTGTCGCCTCGGAAGTCACGCAGGAAATCGGGATGCTTCTCGAGCACGGTCACCTCGACCCCCGCGCGGGCCAGCAGCAGGCCGAGCATCATCCCGGCCGGTCCACCGCCGACGACTACACACTGCGTTCGCTCGCTCATGCCGTCACGCTAGCAGAATATTAGATAGTGTCTAACTTTAGAGCGTGTGCAACAATCTCCGCGTGGAGGAGAGCCTGGGATTGCGCGAGCAGAAGAAGCGCCGCACCAAGCAAGCGCTGGTCGAAGCCGCCCTTCGACTGTTCAGCGATAAGGGGTACGACCACACGACGGTCGCCGAGATCGCGTCCGCGGCGAACGTCTCGTACGCGACCTTCTTCAACTACTTCGGCGCCAAGGACGAGGTGGTCTTCGCCGACGACGACCTGTACGAGTCACTGCTGGACGAGGCGTTCGGCAGCCGCGAGCCCGGCGAACGCCCAGCCGACCTGCTCCTCAGGGCGATTCGGCACCTGAGCACGGCCACGTCGTGGAGTTTCCCACTCGACCATGAACTCACCGCCTTACGCGCCCGTTTGATCGCGGAGGTGCCCGCCTTACGTGCGGGTGCCCTGCTACGAAATTCGGCACTGCAACAGCGCCTGGCCGCAGCGTTACTCGCCGCCTACCCGGGCGAGGTCGACGTCGTCCACGCCGCGGCGCTGACCGGGGCACTGGTCGGTGCGGTCGACGCCGTCACCAACTCGGGCGCGGCACGTGAGGCGGCGCCGGAATCCATTGCGGCCCTGATCGATGAGGCCACCGAGATCGCGCTCCGTGGTCATCTGTCGGAGCCACCCCGACGCACCGAGTAGTCGACCTGAGCCGACAGAGCGAAACCGGGCGCTACAAGTCGCCGCACGTAACCCTGTCCACTACGCATGCTCGCGGCTACCCCGCGCGCTGAGTCTGCGGATCGGCCCGATCAGCGATCGATACACCGGACGCACCAAGTGCCCGGGCAGATGCCGGTGCCGTTCCTCCTGCCATACCCGCGCTCGCGGGTGCGAGGCGAGGGGTGACCAGCGGTCCGGAATCGGTGGCTGCGCGGTGTGGAATTCGATGCGGCACAGGTGCTTTGTGTTGATGAACCCGTACTGATGGGGACTGACCAGCCGCACCGGGGCGCCGTGGTCGCTGTTGAGCGGTCGACCGTCGAGTTGGTCGGCGATCAGGACGTCGTCGGCGAGGACGTCGTCCAGCTGCACGATCGACTCGAAACCGTCCAGACCCCGGAAGATCACGTGGCTGATCGATGCGCCCGGCTCGAGGAGCGGCTCGACCTTCGTGCGATAGACGGTCTCGAACGGCACACCCTCCCAGAGCAGATCGGTGGCAGACCATCCGGCGACGCAGTGGAAGTCGGACCGCTGTTCGCGGCGCGGCAACGTCGCGAGCTCGGCGACGGGCACGGCGAGGCTCGCGGTGAGAGGCCCGGCGATCTCGATCACCGGCTCGGCGGGAACGGGTGGGGGCGGGTGATGCAGGTGGGTGCCGAAGCGCGGGAAACCCTCGACCGCGCGCTGCCCGGGTGGGAGTGCCATACCGATCCTCCATCTATACGGCGGCGTATAGATGGCAGCGTATCGCGCGCGACCCCCGGCGTCGAGGGTCGGCTTCGCCACTCCGTCCGACTATTACCGAGGGCGCGACTCCACGGCGCCGGCGAGCACTGTCGCGACCAAATGGCCGATCGCCGCGTCGCCGGGCGCGCCGGAATCACGGTCGGCGAAGACGAGATGCCCGCCACCGACCAGCGACAGGGTGAGCGAATCGATATCGGCGTCGGCGGTGATCCGCCCGAGGGCACGTTCCTCGGCCAGATACGCCGAGACCGCCTGCGTCATCTCACCGAGAATCGCCATCCCACCACCCGGCCGTGCCGCGCGCAGCCTGGCGCGCAGTTCGTCGCGGAAGGTGATGAGCGGAATGATGGCAACCGGAACCGGGCCGAACAGTGCGGTGAGGGCCTTCGCGAGATTGTCGACGACGCTGCCGCTGCCCGCGGCATCACGGAGTACGTCGGCCTGCGCCGCGAGCCGCGTCGCGCGATCGAGGACCAACTCGGCCAAGAAGGCGTCGAAATCGGCGAAGTGCCGATGCAGTACACCCTTGGCACAGCCGGCCTCGTCGGTGACGGCACGGCTGGTGAGCCCGCTCGGGCCATCCCGCAGCAGCACCCGTTCGGCCGCGTCGAACAGTTGCTGCCGAGCGTCTTGCAGATGCACACCGGTCGGCACGCCAGGGCTCCTATCGCGTCACTCCATTGCCAGGTGGGCAAGCGCCCACTAATGTGGGCGCATGCCCACTTTACCGCACCAACCGGAGCCGGCAGCGCGGCAGCCGCACCGAGCACGCACCATCGCCGAATCATTCGGCGTCGACGCACACGGCTACGACCGAGCTCGGCCGCGCTACCCCGACGCGCTGATCGCGCGCATCGTCGCGGAGAGCCCCGGACCCGAGGTACTCGACGTCGGCTGCGGCACCGGTATCGCCGGCCGGCAATTACAGGCCGCCGGTTGCCGGGTCCTCGGCATCGAACCGGATGCCCGAATGGCCGAATTCGCCGGTGCCCGTGGACTTCCGGTCGAGGTCGCGACCTTCGAGACGTGGGCGCCGCGAGGCCGCAGCTTCGATGCCGTCGTCGCCGCACAGTCCTGGCATTGGGTGGATCCCGCCGCGGGTTCGGCACAGGCAGCGCGGGTCTTGCGCCCACGCGGGCGGATCGCCATTTTCGGCCACGTCTTCGAACCACCGGCCGAGGTGGCCGAACCGTTCGCCGACGCCTACCGCCGCGCGGCGCCGGACTCCCCGTTCGCCGATCAGCCGGCCCGCCGGCCACTGGAGCTGTACGAGACGACCTATACGAAAATTGGCCAATCACTCACCGCAACTGGCACTTTCAGCAGTCCGGAGCTCTGGCGCTACGACTGGGACCGGACCTACACGCGCGAGGAATGGCTGGCACTGCTGCCCACCACAGGCGGCCTCACCTCCCTCACTCGCAGCCAACAGGCCGAGATCACCGAGGCGGTCGGTTCCGCCATCGACGCTCTGGGCGGCCGCTTCACCATGCACTACACCACCCTGGCGATCTCCGCGATTCGCGACTCCCGCGCCTGAACCATCGGCCGCACGTACCGCGACGATCGGTCGCTAGTCGGCCGCTCCCTGTGTCGCCGCCTGCTCGGCCCCGCTCACGAGGTCACCGAGACTCCGGATGAGGAAGGCGTTCACCGCGTCGGCCTGTTCGAGTTGAACCAGATGGCCCGCATCGGGCACCTTTTCGGTCGCACGCAGGTCGCGAACATGAGCGCGCATCGTGTCGAGAGGGTCGCGGCCGCTGAAACCCTCCATGTCGGGGTCGTTCTCGCCGTAGACGAAATACACCGGGACCTCGACCGAGGCGCCGGCGTAGTCGGCGGTCAGTTCCCAGTTCCGGTCGATGGCGCGGTACCAGCTGAGCCCGCCGGTGAAGCCGGTGCGCTCGAAATCTTCGGCGAGAGTGTCGAACTCCTCGCAGGACAGCCACTTCCACGGCAGTGACGGTGCTTCCGGCAGGGCCTCGAGGTAGCTGATGCCGGGCGGGTTGCGCCAGGTGTCGAGATAGTGATAGTCGCCGCTGAGGGCGTAGTACACGCGGGACAGGAACTCGCGCGGCCGACCGGCCAGCGCGGCGTCGGCGACGCCGGGCTCGCGGAAGTATTCGAGATGCAGGAAATGCTTTTCGGCCATCTTCGACCAGTAACTCGACGGCACTTTCGGGGCGCGGGGAGTGAACGGATTGTTCAGCACCACCAGACCGCGTACCCGCTCGGGCGCCCGCAACGCCAGCTCCCACAGCAGTGCCGCACCGAAATCCAGGCCGACGAAAACAGCCTGTTCGGCACCGATGTCGTCGAGCAGGGCGAGCAGGTCGCCGATGACGGCTTCGTTGGTGTAGGCGTCCACGCCATCGGGGATGTCGCTGCGGCCGTAGCCGCGCATGTCAGGGGCGAGCGCACGGAAGCCCGCGTTCGCCACCGCCGCCATCTGCCGATGCCAGACGAACCAGGTGTGCGGGAAGCCGTGGCAGAACACCACCGGATAGCCCGCACCCTGTTCCGCCACGTGCAACCGCACGCCATTGCCCGTCACGAACCGATGAGCTACTTCCACGGCAACCTCCGACCACTAGAACGCGTTTCAGTTTCACGGTAATGTCCCGGGACCGTGAGCGGAATACCTGCACAACTGAGCGGCCGGGTCGCGGTGGTCACCGGGGCCAGCCGGGGCATCGGTAAGGGCATCGCCGTCGAGCTGGGCGCGGCCGGCGCGACGGTCTACGTCACCGGGCGATCGACCACACCGGGGCGGCTGCCCGGCACGGTGAACGCCACCGCCACCGAGATCGACGCCCTCGGCGGTACCGGTATCCCCTATATCTGCGATCACCGCGACGATGACGCGGTGGCGCGGCTGTTCGAGATGGTCCGCGGCGAGCAGGGCCGGCTCGACATTCTGGTGAACAACGTCTACAACTCCCCCGCCGCCGCACGCTGGCTGGGCAAACCGTTCTGGGAGGTGCCGCCGGCGGCCTGGGACGAGACCTTCGACGTCGGGGTGCGGTCGCACTACGCGGCCAGCGTCTTCGCCGCACCGCTGCTGCGTGAATCGGGCGGATTGATCGTCAACATCTCCTCGCCCGGCGCCGAACGGCATATGCACAATGCCGTCTACGGCGTAGCCAAGACCGCGCTGGACCGGCTCACCGCCGATATGGCGCACGAGCTGGCCGCCGACGGCGTCACCGTGGTGTCGTTGTGGCCGGGCATCGTGAATACCGAACTGCTGCAGATGATTCCGCGTGACGCGGAGGGCAGGCGGCAGGTGACGCTGCCAGGTGAAGGGAGTTTCGACCTGGATGCCGCCGAAACGCCGCGATTCCCGGGCCGCGCGGTCACCGCTCTGGCCGCGGACCCCGATCGGCAGCGTCGTTCCGGCCGCGCGTTCCGTGTCGCCGATCTCGCCGAAGAGTACGGCTTCACCGACGTCGACGGCCGCATACCGCGCGCTGACTGAGGGCGCTGTCGCCCTTGCCACCCCCGCCCCGACGACGCAGCCGGCCGCGCGTTCACTCAGGCGACCTCGAGGAACCTGCGCACCGCCCGTGACGGTTCGGCCCGCCACGCCAATCGCACCCGAGAGGGCGGCGCATCCGGCAGGTCGCGGTAGACCACACCCGGATGCGGCGCGCGGACGCGGGCGAGTTCGGGCACGACCCCGATGCCGCGACCGGCCGCCACGAGTTCGATCCACTCGTCGAAGTTGGTGCAGGTGACCAACGGCCGGCCGGGATCGGGCGGATTCCAGGACGCGGCGGTGGTGGTTCCGGAGACGGTGTTCACCACCAGCGGCTCATGGGCGAGATCGGCCCAGCGCACCCCGGTAGCGGTGGCCAGCCGCGAGGCGGCGCCGACCGCGAGGACCCGTCGTTCGGTGGCGATCGGGCGTGAGCGGAGCTGACGCGGCAGGCCATCGCCGGTGCGATAGAGAGCGACGTCGATGGTGCGTTCGGTGAGCGCGGTGAGTGGATCGTCGATGCGGCGCAGGGAGATGCGCCCGCCGGACTCCTCGAAACGGGTGCGGGCCTCGGCGAACCATTCATCGGGCAGCAACCAGGAGAACCCGAGCTCGACCGCGGCGCGGCTGCGCAGATCGGCGCAGACCGCGTCGACGTCGGCGAGGATGGTTCGTGCGCGTTCCCGCAGTTCACGGCCCTCGTCGGTGAGCGCGAAGTGGCGTGAGCTGCGTTCGATCAGCCGGGACTCGAGGATTCGTTCGAGCTGCTGGATGGTCCGGGTCAAGGCGGGCTGACTCAGATGCAGACGGGCGGCGGCGCGGGTGTAGTTGGCTTCCTCGCACAAGGCGGCGAACGCCCGCAGGTGACGCAGCTCGACATCCATGCGTCCAGCGTATACATCGTGCACAGGAAGCATTTCACACCGGTGCTGCGCGGCTCTAGCGTCGGGTCACGTGATCGAGAACGCCGCCTCCGACGTGGACGTCCCCGCCGCGCGCACCTCCGGCGAGCATCGGCCTCTGGCGCAGGCCCTGGCCGCCTGTGCCGGTCTGGCCGCCGCTATGGGTGTCGGTCGTTTCGCCTACACCCCGTTACTGCCGGTGATGATCGACGCCCAACGCCTCGACGCGCATGCCGGTGCCGTCGTCGCGGCCGCCAATTACGCCGGGTATCTGGTCGGTGCGGTCCTGCTCTCCCGGGTGCCGCAGTTACACGGGCCGAGGGTGTTCCGGCTGTCGGCGGTCGCATTGATCGCCAGCGAGGCGCTGATGGCATTACCGATCTCGACTGCGGTGGCCGCGATCGCTCGCCTGGTGGCGGGGGTGGCCAGCGCCGTGATCTTCGTCGGTTGCGCCCGCGCCATCGCACGGGCCGGTGGCCGGCATGATGCGGGTATCGCCTTCGCGGGGGTGGGTGTGGGGATCGCGGTCACCGGGGTGCTGGTGCTGGTGGCGGGCCCGGTGGTGTCGTGGCAGGGGATGTGGGCCGGCGCCGCGGTGCTGACCGCGCTGCTGCTCGCGCCCGCGTGGCGGTTGCCGATTCCCGGCGGAGCTTCGCAGGGCCGGGCCGGCGGACGGTCGGGTGGGCGCGTCTGGTGGATGCTGCTGGGAGCGTATTTCTTGGAAGGGCTCGGCTACATCGTCATCGGGACGTTCCTGGTGGCCGCGGTCGGTGGACCCGGTGGCGGTGCATTGGCACCGCTGAGCTGGGTGATCGTCGGGGTGGCGGCCGCGCCGGCGACGCTGATGTGGGGTGTGTTCACCAAGCGATGGCCGGCCGCGGCGCTGCTGCCGGTGGCATTGATCGCGCAGCTGCTGTCGGCGGTGTTGCTCGCGGTGTCGGACGGGACGTGGCAGGTGGTGATCGCTGCCGCACTGTTCGGTGCGACGTTCATGGGGATCACGCTGCTGGCGATGCAGGTCGGCCGCGAGCTGCGTGGTGCGGCGGCAGCTGCCTCGTTGACAGCGGTGTACGGCGCCGGTCAGCTACTCGGGCCGTTGGTGGTGGCGCCGCTGCTCGGCAGCGGGTACAGCGCCGCGTTCGCGGTCGCGGCAATGGTGCTCGCGGCGGGCGTGGGGTGCGCGATCGGCATGATGAGGGCTATCGCCTCCGTCAGGAGAACTTGATCTCCAAGCCGATGCCGAGGATGGCGATCAACCAGATGAGGCCGGTGAAGATGGTGACGCGGTCGAGGTTCTTCTCCACGACGGTCGAACCCGACAGGCTGGACTGCACACCGCCGCCGAACAGGCTGGACAGACCTCCACCCTTGGCGCGGTGCAACAGCACCAGCAGCACCAGCAGCACGCTGGTGATGATCAGGAGGATATCCAGGAACATCCGCATGGCCGACAGTCTATGTGCTCGGCCGTCGCGCGCCGAATCAGCCCGGTTCCGCCGGCTACCTCGGCGTCACCGCGACCAAATGGGTGACGGTGCCCGGCTCGTCGGCCGAGTAGCGGGCCACCGCGCTCTCACGCAGTTGATCCTGCGCGGTGAGCCGCACCTGATGCTGCTGCATATGTTCCGACCAGGACCGCACCACGAACGCCTCGACATACCGGTCGACCACTCCGACATCGCGGTAGAGCCGCCATTCCATCGCGCCGGTGCGCTGACGGGACCGGCCCACGTACACCATCGCCGCCAGGAACTCCGGCACGTCCTCGGGTGGCACGTCGTAGCGGCGCAGCACCATCACCGGACCGTCGGCCGGATCGGGTTCCTCCACCAGCTGCGGCTCGGGCCAGAACGCCGACGGGGTGAGGTCGAGGGCGTCGGCGTCGTGGCGGATCGGCCACCACAGGGTGCTCACCGCGCAGCAGCCGAGCAGGACCGCCGCCGTCAGCAGGGCCGTGACCACGCTGGACGCACCGGCGACCAGACCCCACACCAGCGAACCGACGGCCTGCCCGCCCATGAACACCAGCATGTACACCGACAGCCCGCGCGCCCGCACCCAGCCCGGTAGCAGCAGCTGCATGGTCGCGTTCATCGTCGACAGCGCCAGCAACCAGGCGAACCCGGCGCACACCAGCAGCACCAGCACCGGAACCAGTGTCGACAGCAGCGCGGTGCCGACCGTCGCCGCTCCGAACAGCACGGCCGCGATCGCCAACTGCCTGGTCGGGGTGAGCGCGGCCCGCACCCGCGCCAACGCCAGCGCGCCGAGGACGGCGCCGACACCGAGGGCACCGAGCATCAGGCCGTACCCGGACGAGCCGAGACCCAAGCCGTCGGCCGCGACCACCGGCAGCAATGCCCACAGCGCACTCGCGGGTGCGATGAACAGGATCGAGCGCAACAGCACCCGCCGGATCGCCGGCGCCGCGCGAATGAACCGGGTCCCGGCCTGCAAGGCGGCCAGGGGCCGTTCGCTCGGCAGCGAGCGTTCCTTGGAGGGTCGGCGCCAGGCGATCAGCGCGGCGACGATGGCGCCGAACGACAGCGCGTTCAGAGTGAACACCAACGTCGGCCCCGACAGCGACACCAGCGCACCCGCGATCGCGGGCCCGACCGCGCGCCCGATATTCATGCTCATGCTGCCGAGCGCGGCGGCCGAGGGAATCTGCTCGCGCGGCACCAGCTCCGGCTGGATCGCCTGCCAGGCCGGGCCGGTGAGCGCCTGCCCGCAACCGAGCAGGAACAGCAGCGTCAGCAGGACGGGCGGCGTGGTGTGGCCGGTCGCGGTCGACACCGCGAGCGTCGCGGCCAGCACGGCCATCGTGGTCTGCGCTCCGAGTAGCAGCCTGCGCCGGTCCACCAGATCCGCGATGACGCCCGACGGGATCGACAACAGCATCACCGGCAGCGTGGTGGCGGTCTGCACGAACGCCACCAGTGCCGCCGCATTCGGCTGATCGACCAGGATCCACTGCGCGCCGACCGTCTGCATCCAGGTGCCCAGATTCGACACCAGCTGCGCGATCCACAGCGCCCGATACACCCGAATCCGCAGCGGCGCCCAGGTGGAGGGCGGTGTCGTTACCGGGGTGGTCACTCCGGTCAGCCTAGTCGGGGCAGGCCTTGTTCCCGGCGAGCGAGCAGATACCGCCCGTGCACCGGCTTCATCACCGGCTCGCCGGGGCCACGGCGCTGTCCGGGCATCGCGTGGTTGAGCAGGTGTCGAGCGGTGACCTGGGCGCTCGCGTACTTCACTATCGCGGTCCGAGGTCGTCTCCGGCGCGGTACCGGATAGTGCGCAGGCCACTGGGCAGGTTCAGGATGCCGACGACAGCGGTGACGTCCTCACAGCCAGCGATGGGTTCAGGTCGGGGTCGGCGGCGATACGCGCGGCGGTTTCGGCGTCCGGCGGGTAGTAGCGGCTGCGGACGATCCATTCGCGGCGCAGTTCGGGGATCACGATCTGGAGGTTGTCCCACTCGTTGTCGAGGGTGGAGCTCCAGTCCATCGGCGCTTGGTCGGGTGGGAAGGCGGGGCCGTCGTTGCGGCCGGCGTTGCGCAGCAGCTCCATCGTCACACCGAGATAGTCGTTCCACCGGGCGTAGGAGGTGGACATGGTGAGTGCCGCGGGGACATCGAGCTTGATCAAGTGCACCCCGCGCGCCCATTGGTCGAGGCCGAGCAGGCTGTTGGCGGTGTGACGCGTCGCGCGAGGACGCAGAGCACGGCCGGGCCAGCACCACACCGGTGCCGCACCATGGCAAGCAATGCCCCGGCGCTCCATCTCGGCCACCATCGCACGGTAGGCAGGCCGCCAGTTCACGATCGCGTACTGCCACTGCGCCCGGAAGATGCCGTTGTCGCGCACGGCGTCGACGACTTCCGCCGCCTGCAAGGTCCACAATCGCATCAGCGATCGACCCGCTCTATCGCAACAGTGACACCCGAATCCAACATCGCTTGCTCCCTCCCCCTCGCCCTACATCACAACGGATACACCGTACGGCCGAGAACCGCAGGCGTCACGAGGTTTTCGGTGGTCGCGCGACAGGCCGACCTTCGGCACAATCGGTCCGCGAGTCAGGACGGGACATCAATGCAAGGCGTCGGGCGTGGGATGGCCCGGCGAGCGGGAAGCCGATGATCAGCGATACGGCGCGGACGCCGGCCACGTGCGGCACCGGACGGAAGTGTGTTTCGACCACCTTCGAGCGACAACTCGCGAAGTTGTCGCTCGAAGGTGGGCGAACATGGCACTTGTCCCGGCCCGACGTCCCGCGCCCGAACCAGCGGATAACCCGCCGGTAGGATCGCGACATGTCGGCACACCTGATCCGGTTCGGAGCGGCGTTGCTGCTCACCCTCGCGGCCGCCACGGCCTGCGCGAACGACGACGACGCCGAGCCGACGGGGCCCGCGCCGACGCCGATGGGCCATACCTACATCTCCACCGAGGTCGAGGGCGCCCCGATTCCCGGCGGAGGTCCGCTGACGCTCACCTTCGCCGAAGGGCGGGTCTCCGCCTCCGCCGGCTGCAATACCCACAGCGGCGCGGTCGAACTCGACGGCAATACCGTCAAGGTATCGGGCCTGGCCAGCACGCTGATGGCCTGCCCTGGCGAGAAGATGGGCGCCGACGAATGGCTCAGCGACCTGCTCAATGCCTCGCCCAGCTGGCGGCTCGACGACGCCCGGCTCACGCTCGAGGGCAACAACACCACGGTGGTCATGATGGACAAGGAAGTCCTGCTCCCCGACCGCCCGCTGCGCGGCACGCCCTGGGTGGTCACCGCCCTGCTCACCCCCGACGCCCAGATCCACTCGCAGAAGATCGATGAACTGCGCCCGGCGTTCACCATCGCCGAGGACGGCACCCTCACCGGTTTCGCCGGCTGCAACCGCATGACCGGCTCGGCCACCATCACCGACACCGCCGAAGCCGCCGATATCGCCTTCCGGGTGGCGACCACCAAAATGATGTGCGACCCCGAGACCATGGAGGTCGAGCAGGCAGTCCTCGCCGCGCTCGACGGCACCGCTCAAGCCACCGTCGACGCCGACGTCCTCACCCTGCGCAACCCCAACGGCCATGGCCTGACGCTGCGCGCGCAGTAACAGCGAGGCCCGCCACGGGTCGCCGG
>NZ_BAFY01000153.1 GCF_000308555.1 Nocardia cyriacigeorgica NBRC 100375
CGCACCGCGGTGCCGTCGTGCAGCCCGCGCAGGCGGCGCAGCGGCGTGAACCGCCACTCCTCGTCGCGGCCCGAGGGGACCTCGAAGGCGTTGACGTCGTAGGAGGTGAAGACCTCGCCCTTGTTGACCGCGGCCGTAGCACCCGGGTTCTGCATCGGTCCGGTCGTGGGGTTCTCGCCCTCGACCGCACCCACCACACCAGTTGCCATCAGCCGACGGCTCCTTCCATCTGCAGCTCGATGAGCCGGTTCAGTTCCAACGCGTATTCCATCGGCAGTTCCTTGGCGATGGGCTCGACGAACCCGCGCACCACCATGGCCATCGCCTCGTCCTCGGTGAGACCGCGGCTCATCAGGTAGAACAGCTGGTCCTCGGAGACCTTCGAGACCGTGGCCTCATGGCCCATGGTCACGTCGTCCTCGCGGATGTCGACATAGGGATAGGTGTCGGAGCGGCTGATCGTGTCGACCAGCAGCGCGTCACACTTCACCGTCGACTTCGAGCCGTGCGCACCCTTGTTGACCTGCACCAGGCCGCGGTAGGAGGCCCGACCGCCGCCGCGCGCCACCGACTTCGACACGATGGTCGAGGAGGTGTGCGGCGCCAGGTGCAGCATCTTCGCGCCGGTGTCCTGGTGCTGGCCCTCGCCGGCGAAGGCCACCGAAAGCACCTCGCCCTTGGCGTGCTCGCCGGTCATCCAGACCGCTGGATACTTCATGGTGACCTTGGAGCCGATGTTGCCGTCGATCCATTCCATGGTCGCGCCCGCCTCGGCCTTGGCCCGCTTGGTGACCAGGTTGTAGACGTTGTTGGACCAGTTCTGGATGGTGGTGTAGCGGCAGCGGCCGCCCTTCTTGACAATGATCTCGACGACCGCGGAGTGCAGCGAGTCGGACTTGTAGATCGGCGCGGTGCAGCCCTCGACGTAGTGCACGTAGGCGCCCTCGTCGACGATGATCAGGGTGCGCTCGAACTGGCCCATGTTCTCGGTGTTGATCCGGAAGTAGGCCTGCAGCGGGATGTCGACGTGCACGCCCGGCGGCACGTAGATGAACGAACCACCCGACCACACCGCGGTGTTGAGCGCGGAGAACTTGTTGTCACCTGCGGGGATGACCGAGCCGAAGTACTGCTCGAAGATCTCCGGGTGCTCGCGCAGACCGGTGTCGGTGTCGAGGAAGATGACGCCCTGCTTCTCCAGGTCCTCACGGATGGAGTGGTAGACGACCTCGGACTCGTACTGCGCGGCGACACCGGCGACCAGGCGCTGCTTCTCCGCTTCCGGGATGCCGAGCTTGTCGTAGGTGTTCTTGATGTCCTCGGGCAGGTCTTCCCAGGTCTCGGCCTGCTTCTCCGAGGAGCGCACGAAGTACTTGATGTTGTCGAAGTCGATGCCGTCGAGGTTGGAGCCCCAGTTCGGCATGGGCTTGCGATCGAAGATGCGCAGCGCCTTGAGCCGCTGCTCGAGCATCCAGGGCTGCTCGTTCTTCTTGGCCGAGATGTCGCGGACGACAGCCTCGGACAGGCCTCGTTGCGCGCTGGCACCGGCCACATCCGAATCGGCCCAGCCGTAACCGTATTTGCCCAGCGAAGCGATGGTCTCTTCCTGGGTGAGCGGTTGCACCTGGTCGGTGGTCGTCGTCATTCGGCACTCCTTCCGGAGTCGATCGTTGCTTCCGTTGCGGGCTGTGCAACGGCTGATGGAGAGGCTGTATTCGGTTCGGTGGCCGGGTCGTGGGGCGACTGGCCCGGGGTGAGCACCAGCAGCGGCACGTGCGTGGTGCAGGCGCAATCGCCATTGGCGATGGTGGCCAGCCGCTGCACATGTGTGCCGAGCAATTCCCGGAACGCCTCCAGCTCGGCCTGGCACAGCTGCGGGAACTCCTCGGCCACGTGCGAGACCGGGCAGTGGTGCTGGCAGATCTGCACGCCCGTGCCCACCTTGCGGGTGGTCGCGGCGAAGCCGGCGTCGGTGAACGCCTCGGCGATCTCCTCGGCCTTGGCCTCGGTATCGGCCTGGGTGTGCTCGCGCACCGGATCGATCCCGGCCACGATAGTCCTGGCCCGTTTCCGGGCGAACTCGGTGATGGCCTTCTCGCCACCGATCTCGCCGAGCTGACGGATCGCGGCGCCGGCCAGATCGTCGTAGGCGTGGCCGAGACGGCCCCGTCCGGCGGCGGTGAGCTGGTACTGCTTGGCGGGGCGGCCGCGGCCCTTCTGCTGCCACGGCGCCGACCGGCTCGCGCGCGCCTGACCGGAGTCGATGAGCGCGTCGAGGTGGCGGCGCACGCCGGCGGGCGTGAGTCCGAGCCTGTTGCTGATCGCGGTCGCGGTGATCGGGCCTTCCTCGAGCAGCAGCTGGACGATGGCGGCCCGGGTATGGCCTTCGCCGGTCGTCGCGGGCGCAGCACTCGATGCGGTACCGGCCCGGTGACCAGCCCTTTCATCGGTGTTCGGCAAACCCACGGTTTTCACAACATCAGTGTGGCGGAATTCGTTCCCGAAATCTAATAAGGGTCCCCTGACCTCGAACGTCGCCGTTCGGCCAGGACCGTCGGCGATAACCGCCTCACCTCTGGTTTCGCAACGAACTCGCAGGTCACCAGCTACCGGCCCGCTCGGAAAGGTGAAGCAAATCACTACCCCGATGTTCCGGAGGCCGGCACGACAGCACCGGGCGCACCGCCAGACCGGCCTGACCTGCCCGTCGCCTCGTTCCTCTGCGCGGACGACCGTATCCACCGACGTCGACCACCGGCCACTGTCGAACGGCGGCGAGTGCTGGAGGTTTGCCACCCGCGCCGGGCCGGCGCCGACGCCGCAGAGCCCCCGGCCACCGGCGCGTTGCCTCGCGCCATGCGCCCCGGCTGTCGCCGGGAGACAACCGCCCTCGTCCCATTACGCTTGCCTCTCGTGGCGGTACTGGAAGGCGCGCGGCGCAAGACATCGACGCTGGGGCGCCGGGCCCTGGGTCTGGACGCACCGGCGGCGGATCACACCATCGCGGTGCTGCACCGCGACGAATCCGAGGTGCCCGGTCTCGACCGCAGAGAAACGGTGCAGCTGAACCGGATCCGGCTGCTCGGCGCCACCGGCACCGTCCTCATGGCCATCAGCGCGCTCGGCATCGGCGCCCAGCCGGTGCATCAGAATCCCACCTCCGGCGTGCGGGTGCTCGGCATCTTCGCCCGCGCGCACACCGGTTCACTGGCGATGTGCATGGTCGGCACGGTCATCGTGGTGCTGGCCTGGCTGTTGCTCGGCCGCTTCGCCGTCGGCGGTCTCGGTGGCTCACCGCTGCACCGGCTGACCCGCTCCCAGATGGATCGCACGCTGCTGCTGTGGATCATCCCGCTCAGCGTCGCTCCCCCGCTGTTCAGCAACGACGTCTACTCCTACCTCGCGCAGAGCGAGATCGCGGCCCGTGGTATCGACCCCTATAAAGAAGGGCCCGTCGCCGGTCTCGGCATCGACAACGTCCTCACCAACAACGTGCCGACGATCTGGCGCGACACCCCGGCCCCGTACGGCCCGCTGTTCCTGTGGATGGGCCGCGGCATCGCCACCCTCACCGGCGACAACATCATCGCCGGGGTCTGGGTGCATCGACTGCTCGCCCTGGCCGGTGTGGCGTTGATCGTCTGGGCGCTGCCGCGGTTGTCGGTGCGCTGCGGTGTGGCTCCGGTGAGCGCGCTGTGGCTCGGCGCGGCCAACCCGCTGGTGCTGTTCCATCTCGTCGGCGGCGTGCACAACGACGCACTGATGCTCGGACTGATGCTGGCCGGGGTCGAGTTGACCCTGCGCGCCATCGAGGACACCCACCCATTCGACCGGCGCGCCTATGCCCTGCTCATCGCCGGTGCCGTCGTCATCTCGCTGTCGTCGTCGGTGAAGATCACCTCCTTGATAGCGCTGGGATTCGTCGGGATGGCGCTGGCCAGACGCTGGGGCGGCGGATTCAAGCAGTTGATCACCGCCGCCGCGCTACTCGGCGTGATAGCCCTGGCCACCACGTTGTTCGTCAGCCTCGCCAGTGGCCTCGGATTCGGCTGGACGCAGACGTTGAGTGTGGCCAACGCGGTGCGCAGCTGGATGTCGCTGCCCACCGCGCTCGGCATCATCACCGGTTTCGGTGGCGTGCTGCTCGGGCTCGGCGATCACACCACCGCCCTGTTGAGCATCACCCGCCCGATCGCCGCCGTCGCCGCCGGATTCATCACGGTCCGCATGCTCGTCGCGACCGGCACCGGCCGCCTGCACCCGGTCGGCGCGCTCGGCGTCTCGATGGGCGCGATCGTGCTGCTGTTCCCGGTGGTGCAGCCCTGGTATCTGCTGTGGGCCATCGTGCCACTCGCGGCGTGGGCGACCCGGCCGGTGTTCCGTGTACCCGCGGTCGCGCTGTCGGCGGTGGTCAGCGTGTTGCAGATGCCGCGCGGGGCCGATATGGAGGTCTTCCAGATCGTCGGCGCCGCCATCGCCACCACCATCGTGTGCGTGCTGTTCATCGTGGTGACGCGTAACGCGCTGCCGTGGCGGGCGCAGACAGGGGTGTCTGCCCGGTCACAGCCGGCCACGGCTTACGGTGTGAGATCGTGACCGCAGCCTCCGGACCCGCCGTGCGCGTCGACGGCGTCGTCAAGCGCTACGGCGAGACCACCGCGGTCGACGGGATCGGATTCGATGTCGAACGCGCCCAGGTGCTCGCCCTCCTCGGACCCAACGGCGCGGGCAAGACCACCACCGTCGAGATGTGCGAGGGGTTCGTCACTCCCGACGCCGGCTCGGTGCGGGTGCTCGGTCTCGACCCGATCGCCGACTCCGATCAGCTGCGCCCGCGCATCGGCGTGATGCTCCAGGGCGGCGGCGCCTATCCCGGCGCCAAGGCCGGGGAGATGCTCGACCTGGTCGCCGCCTACTCCGCCGACCCGCTCGACCCCGACTGGCTGCTGCGCACGCTCGGCCTGGACGACAATCGCCGCACCCCCTACCGCCGGCTGTCCGGCGGTCAGCAGCAGCGGCTGTCTCTGGCCTGTGCTCTCGTGGGACGCCCAGAGATCGTCTTCTTGGACGAGCCCACCGCCGGCCTGGACGCGCAGGCCCGGATCATGGTGTGGGAGTTGATCGATGCGCTGCGCCGCGACGGCGTCACCGTCGTGCTCACCACGCACATGATGGACGAGGCCGAGGAACTCGCCGATCAGCTGGTGATCATCGACCACGGCCGCATCGTCGCCGCGGGCACCCCCGCCGAGGTCACCGCGCACGGCGCCGCGGGTCAGCTGCGCTTCACCGCGCCGCCCAAGCTCGATCTGGAACTGCTGAAATCGGCGCTGCCGGAAGGCTTCTCACCGCGCGAGACCAGCCCCGGCTGCTATCTGGTCGAGGGCGAGATCGATCCGCAGGTGCTGGCCACGGTGACGGCGTGGTGCGCGCGGGTGAACGTGCTGGCCACCGATATCCGCATCGATCAGCGCCGCCTCGAAGACGTCTTCCTGGAACTCACCGGACGGGATCTGCGCGGATGACCAAACCCGACCTCAGCACCAACCGCTTTCCCGCGGGTACCTTCACTCCCGCTCCGCGCCCGAACACGCGCGCCACCATGCTGGCCGCGCAGACCCGCCTCGAGCTGATCCTGCTACTGCGCAACGGCGAGCAGCTGCTGCTCACCATGCTGATTCCGATCACCTTGCTGGTCGGGCTCACCCTGCTGCCGTTCGGCGATCTCGGCACCGACCGGGTCGATCAGATCGTGCCCGCGGTGATGATGGTCGCGGTGATGTCGACCGCGTTCACCGGCCAGGCGATCGCGGTCGGGTTCGACCGCCGCTACGGCGCACTGAAGCGGCTCGGTGCGACCGCGCTGCCGAAGTGGGGCATCGTCGCCGGTAAGAGCGCGGCCGTGCTGATCGTGGTGGTGTTGCAGGCGCTGCTGCTCGGACTGATCGGCGCGGCCCTGGGCTGGCGGCCGGAACCGGCGGGGCTGCTGCTGGGTGCGGTGGTGATCGCGCTGGGCACCGCCACCTTCGCCACGATGGGCCTGCTGCTGGGCGGCACACTCAAGGCCGAAGTGGTGCTGGCGCTGGCGAATGTGCTGTGGTTCGTCATGCTCGGGGTGGCCACGGTGGTGTTCGCCTCCGACGATCTGCCGACGGCGGTGAGTGTGCTCGCGCGGTTGATCCCTTCGGGTGCGATGGCGGTGGCGCTGGAAGACGCGCTGCGCAACAGCATCGATTGGTTCGGCGTCGCCGTGCTCGCGGCGTGGGGCCTGATCTGCGGGTTCGCCGCCACCAGGTTCTTCCGCTTCCACTGAGCCGGCGGCCACGCGCCCTTTTCGCCCCTCCTAACGACGTCTTGTAGTAGTCCGCCTGCGGGTCGCTCGAACGCGGCGGCTACCATCGTGACGTGCTGTATCGCGCGTTCCTGCGTCTCGTCGACCGCCTACCGCTGGTGTCCCAGCGCGGCCAGTTGCTGATCGCCGCCGGGGTGATCGCCTCCCAGGCCGGCATCTCGGTGACCGGCGCGGTCGTGCGCGTCACCGCCTCCGGTCTCGGCTGCCCCACCTGGCCGCAGTGCTTCCCCGGCAGCTTCACCCCGGTCGGCGTGTCCGAGGTGCCGGTGCTGCATCAGACCGTCGAGTTCGGCAACCGGCTGCTCACCTTCGTGGTGACGCTGTTCGCCGCGCTCATCGTGCTGGCGGTGACCAGGGCCCGGCGCAGGCGCGAGGTGCTGATCTACGCGTGGCTGATGCCCGGCGGGACCGTGATCCAGGCGATCATCGGCGGCATCACCGTCCGCACCGGCCTGCTGTGGTGGACCGTGGCGGTGCATCTGCTGGCGTCGATGGTGATGGTCTGGCTGGCGGTGGTCTTGTACGCCAAGATCAGCGAGCCCGACGACGGCGTGGAAACCGTGCGGGCGCCGGCGCCCCTGCGCTGGCTGACGATTCTCAGCGGACTCGCCCTCGCCGCCACCCTCATCGCGGGCACCCTTGTCACCGCCGCAGGCCCGCATGCCGGCGACAAGAGCATCGACCGCCCGGTCGAACGGCTCGAAGTGGAGATCGTGACGCTGGTGCATCTGCATTCACAGCTGCTGGTCGCCTATCTCGCGCTCCTCATCGGCCTCGCGCTGGGACTGCTGGCCATCGGTGCGCCGAAAGCGGTGCGGACCCGGATGTGGGTCCTGCTCGGCCTCGTGCTCGCGCAGGGGCTCGTCGGCGTCGTCCAGTACTTCACCGACGTGCCCGCCGCGCTGGTCGTGCTGCACGTCGGCGGCGCGGCGGCCTGTACCGCCGCCACCGCCGCGCTGTGGGCCTCGCTGCGGACCAGAGAAGTCGTCTCCGCACCGGCGACCGATCCGGCTGTCTCAGTTGTCTGAGGAACCATCCTGCCGGCGTTCCGAGCCTCGGCCGATCACCGGCGCGGCCGCGATCAGGCCAGCGTGAGCTGCACGTCGATATTGCCGCGAGTGGCGTTGGAATACGGGCACACCTGGTGGGCGGCGGCGATGAGCGCCTCACCCTGCTCGCGCTCGATGCCAGGCAGGTCGACGGTCAACGCCACGGTGAGCCCGTAACCGACGCCGTCCGGGCCGATGCCGACCGCGCCGGTCACCGAGGTGCCGTCGAGAGCGACCTTCTCCCGCCGCGCCACCACCTGCAAGGCACTGTGGAAGCAGGCCGCGAAACCGGCCGCGAACAGCTGTTCGGGATTCGTGCCCGCGCCGCCCGCGCCACCGAGTTCCTTCGGAATGCTCAGGTCCAGATCCAGCGCGGCGTCGGTGGAGCGGACGTGGCCGCCGCGTCCGGCGCCGGTGGCGGTGGCTTCGGCGGTGTACAGGGTGGTCATGGGTTCTCCTCGGGGTTGTCCAGCACCAGCTGCTGGTTGTCGATGAAGGCGGTGATCGCGCGCAATTGCGCACGGAATCCGGCGAGTTCGACGGCATCGAGTCCGGTCGCGCAACCGACTTGACGGGGCACGACCCGGGCCCGCTCGCGCAGCGCCCTGCCCTCGGCGGTGGTCTCGACCACCACCGAGCGTTCGTCGTCGGCGGCCCGCCTGCGGTGCACCATCCCGGCCGCTTCCAACCGTTTGAGCAGCGGCGACAGCGTCCCGGAATCCAATTCCAGCGCCGCGCCGAGATCTTTGACGCTCACGTCCCCGCGCTCCCACAGCACCAGCATCACCAGGTACTGCGGATAGGTCAGGCCGAGTTCGTCCAACAGCGGCCGATACAGGCGAATCATCGCCCGCGACGCGGAGTACAGCGCGAAACACACCTGGTTGTCGAGTGCGAGTTCATCGGTTTCCGTCATCGGTCACCACCTCCGACACCGAACAGTAGTGAGCAATTAAGTTGCGCACAACTGAAATGGTTGGTGATGCGCAACTCGTCCAAAGCCGGTAGCCGGCGGCCCGCTGGAAATCCAGCGGGCCGAGCGGTCGAATCAGGCGGAATCGGCGGCCGTGCCGCGATAACTACGCGCCACCAGCGCCGAGGTGAGGTACCACAATCCCGACGGTTGCGTGGGATCGAAGCCGGTCAGCATGCGCACCCGCTTGAGCCGGTAGTCGAGGGTGTTGGTGTGCATATGCATCAACCGCGCCGTGCGCTGCCGGTTGAAGTTGTTGGCGATGTGCTGGCGCAGCGTCTCCAGCAGCTCCGGATGCTCGTCCAGCGGATCGAGGATGGCGCTGAGGTATTCCCGCGCCGGACCGGGCCGGGTGATCTGGAATTCCAGTGCCAGATCGTTGAACCGGTGCAGTCCACCCAGACCCGAGATCCGCTGCACGGTGTCGAGCAGCTCGTGGGCCTGCTCGGAGGCGGCCGGGATATCGGCGGGCGCGGCCGCGACGACGGTCGCGGTGATCGGCACCCGCGCGGCGGCCGACAACTGCGCGATCAGCTCGTCCAGTTTCTCGTCGTCGACCTCGACCGAGGGCAACAGCAGCGTCCCGCCGCCCACGCTCAGCAGCGACAGCACCCGGTCCCCGCAGCGGGTGGCCAGCTCGGCCTGGATGCGCCGGAGTTTGCGCCGCGCGACGATCTTGCCGTCCACCGCGGGCGCGGCCTCGTCGGGGTGCGGCGGAATCGCCAGCGCCAGTACCGCATACGAGGACGCGATCTCGATCCCGCACTCCCTGGCCATGGTCGAGGTGCTGTGCCCGCCCAGCAGCGCCGAGGTCAGCGTGTGCACGGCGGTGTGATGTTCGCTGACCACCGACCGGTATTCGCGCACATACGCCATCGAGACGGTGGTCGTGATGGTGTCCAGGATTTCCAGTAGCCGCCGCGCCGTGACCACCAGATCGGCGTAATCGGCGGGCGAGGCGTTCGACAGCAGGGCGTCGAGGCCGAGTTTGAAGCCCTCGTGCACGGCATGGTTGATGGTGTCGATGGGTACGCCCTCGCGCGCCCATTCGGCGGCGGCGTCACCCACCTGCTCGATCTGCTCGGGCAGGTTGCGTCCATCGAGCAGATTCAGCGCCAGTTCCAGGCAGACCCGGGTCACCGCGGTGACATCACCCTGGAGCGCATCGCCGGGCAGCGTGCCGCAGGGCGCCACGTTCTCGACGAAGTGCCCGACCATCCGGCGCGAGAGCGTGGATACATCGCGCAGATGGCTGGTGATCGGGTGACCGGAAACGGTCAGGCGCGGGCGAGTCGAGTCGACGACCGTCATATCGATTCCTTCTGGCCCGAGGTTGATCGCGGAGTGATCACGGTAACGCGAATAGTTACCGGCCAGTAGGGGTTGGCGGCCGAGTTGTGAAATCAACCAAGAGTCCAGCCGTGCGCCTGTGACGGCGCACAAGCCAATGCGATTGCGCTATTTCTCGTTGCGCGCCTTGGGGAAGCGGGTCTGCCTGGCCACCCAGCCCGCCATCTTGGCCCAGTGGCCGGTGCGCGGGGTGACGATCGAGGTCAGTTCGCGGTCCCACTCGTCGGCTTCGCTGAGCCCGTCCACCCGCTCGACCAGCGCTTTCGCGGTGTCCAGATCGTCGACGACGCGGTCGCCGAGGATGCCGTCGGACCCGACGAGGGTCACTCGCACGCCCATCCGGCCGATCGGCTGCAAGACGGCGGTGGCCGAGCCGCCGTGCTCGGCGACGAACTTCTGCACCGAATCCACGACGGAACTCGGGACCTTCGCGGTCACGGTGGCGACATCTGCACTCATGCCCGCAGTTTACCGACGGGTAAGGAAAGCTCCACCCCCGCGGTCGGCCGGATCGGGGTGGCTTCGGTGTAGAACTGAGTCCATGCGCGCCATCCAGGTTTCCGAGCACGGCGGTCCCGAGGTCCTCACCTACACCGAAGTGCCGGACCCCCAGATCGGGCCCGGTCAGCTGCTGGTCGACACCGACGCGATCGGCGTCAACTTCATCGACACCTATATCCGCACCGGCACCTACAAGCAGCCGGTCCCCTACATCCCCGGCGCCGAGGGCACGGGTGTGGTGGCCGAGGTCGGTCCGGAGGTCACCGAGTTCCGTCCCGGCGACCGGGTGGCCTGGGCGGCGGCGCCGGGCAGTTATGCCCCGCTGGTGGCCGTCGACGAAGCCGTCGCGGTCGCCGTCCCCGATGACGTCGACCCGCCCGTCGCCGCCTCGGCCCTGCTGCAAGGCATGACCGCGCACTACCTGATCGAATCGATCTACCGCCCCGAACCCGGCGAGACGGTGCTCGTGCACGCCGGCGCGGGCGGGGTCGGCCTGCTGCTCACCCAGATGGCGGCCGCGCGCGGCGTGCGGGTGATCACCACGGTGTCCTCCGACGAGAAGGAAACCCTGTCGCGGGCGGCGGGTGCGGCGGAAGTGCTGCGCTACGGCGACGATCTGGCCGAGCGGGTGCGCGCGTTGACCGACGGCGTCGGCGTGGCCGCGGTCTACGACGGTGTCGGGGCCGCGACCTTCGATGCCAGCCTCGCGTCGTTGCGGATTCGCGGCATGCTGGCCTTGTTCGGCGCCGCGAGCGGGCCGGTGCCGCCGTTCGATCTCCAGCGGCTCAATGCCGGCGGTTCGCTGTTCGTCACCCGGCCCACGCTCGCCCATTACACCCGCGACCGGGCCGAATTGCTCTGGCGCGCGGGCGATGTGCTCGAAGCGATCGCCGAGGGCGCGCTGGCGATCCGGGTGGGCGCCACCTATCCGCTGGCCGACGCCGCCCAGGCGCACCGCGATCTGGAGGGCCGCAAGACCACCGGCTCCATC
>NZ_BAFY01000152.1 GCF_000308555.1 Nocardia cyriacigeorgica NBRC 100375
AAGCACTTCGATCGACCGCCGAGCCAACGGAACGCACCGGCCCGACAGCCCGGAACCCGACGACTCGCCCACCCTAGCAGCATTGCCGCGAACTCTCCGCCGAACTGGCAAGGCGGACTCACAGAACGCGATCCGTTGCGGCGGAGGGGATCCCGTTCGCGCACGTCAGCGGCGGTGAAGTCGTTTACCGGACCGCCCGGTCGGTCCGTCCCCCGAGGGGGCCGAAAACACCGCTGGGGCACGTTCGCGGGGGTGTCACCGGAAATCCATGGACAGCCGCGCGTTTCTGGAAGACTTCGGCGCACACATATCCGCTGTGTGCGGCGACGAGCACGAGACACGACAGGAGGGGCCCGCGTGGATATGGATCTCGTGGTCGACTTGCTGATCGCGTACGCAGTGGGTGATCAGGCGCGCACCGGGCTACAGGTGGGCGAGTTGAGCGGCCGGGCGCTCGACACCGTGGCGGGCCTGGTCGGGGACGTCGTGGTGGCGGAACTCGGCGACGACCCCGCCATCGACCGGCTGATTCAGGAGGCCCGGTCCGGCGCCGCGCCCTCGGAAGCGACTCGCACAGCGGCGCGTGCAGTCCTGGAAACGACCGCGCGAACGGACCTGTCGTTTCGGAACGCGCTGGCACGCGCGGTCGCCGGACGGCGGGGGAACCTCCTGGGGAGGTCCACGACTCTTTCCGCCGGACCACCGCCACCCCCATGGGGCCGCTCCAGCGCGGCACAACCCGACCGAGACCAATCCTGGACCGGAGCCGGCCCGCCGCCGGGCCAGGTCTACTACGACTCGTTGCCACCGCCCGCTCCGCCCCCGCAGGGCGGAGTCCGCCCCAACTCCGGACAGCAGCAACCATCCGTCCCCGGCGACCCGGCCGATCTGGCGGACGGGACCGGAAGCGGCGGTGGACGTATCGAATTCCGGTACGGCCGCCGGAAACGTCGCAAGCTGCGTGACCTGGTCCGGCGGCGTCTGCTGCCGAGATCTGCCGATGATCCGGCACGGGACGGCGGTTACCCGGGGATCGCCCACGCCGACGACGCCGACCTGGCACAGGCCGTCGGCGATCCGCTGTCCACCGAGGACTCCGAGACCGCCTCGACCGACGCCATCTGGGCCTATGCCTGCTATCCACGGCTGGATGCGCCGGATGTCGTCGTGGCAGGCGAACCGTTCCAGATCACCGTCGGGCTGTCGGAGACCTTCGATATGACGACGATGGTGTCCGGCCAGATGCATGTGTACTCCTCGGACCCGGAGTTCGAGGTCGATATCGAAGTGCTGGTCGACCCGAAATCGCTGGTCGTCACCGGTGATCCGCATGTCACCGTGCGTGTGACACTCACGGATCCGTATCCGCGCCACACGCTGACGCTCGAAGCCCTGACCGATCCGACGCTGACCGCCGAACGCACCCTGCGGCTGATCATCCGCAAACAGGGACGGATC
The DNA here is from genome assembly GCF_000308555.1 of Nocardia cyriacigeorgica NBRC 100375. Taxonomy (GTDB): domain Bacteria; phylum Actinomycetota; class Actinomycetes; order Mycobacteriales; family Mycobacteriaceae; genus Nocardia; species Nocardia cyriacigeorgica. Next base: position 1,459 of record NZ_BAFY01000152.1, read on the forward strand.
ATCGGCCTGGCCTCGCGCGTCCTCGTAGTCGTGCCGAACGCCGCCCGGCTGGCCACCACCCCGCCACCACCGCCCCCGGCTCGCCAGCTACTGGACATCGGTTCGCTGCTCGACGAGGCGCCGCCGGATCTCGTGGTCGTGGTCTACCGCGCCGACGCACCCGACACCTACGTCTGGGACGCCTATGCCCTCGGCGGGCCTCTGTTCATCCCGGACGCGCAGCGACGCAGCCGCATCGACCACACCGCACGTGATTTCGCCACCTACACGCGACGGCTGGTCAAGGCCGAGGCGTTTCGCGGAGTTGCGGTCTTCGACAATCTCAAGGGCTATGGCGATCTCATCGCCTCGGCGATGCCCAGCGGTATCCGATCGGTGCTGCGCGAGCTGGTCCGCGGCCGGACCGAGGCGCCTGCGGTGCTGTGGCTCACCGAGGAGGCGTTCGTGCCGTGGGAGCTGGCGGTGCTCGATCCGCCGCTGGACACCGAATACGGCGGCCGGGCACCGTTTCTCGGTGCGCATCTGGCGATGTCACGCTGGCCGTTCGCGCCGGAGGGACCGCAGCCGAGCCCGCGGCGGGACCATCCGGTCGCCGCGCAGGCGGTGTTGACCGCCGACTACGACGGGGTGCGGAACTTCCCGCCGCTGCCCGCGGCGGTGGCCGAGGCCGCGCGCTTCGGGCAGCGGTATGGGCCGGTCACGGCGTTGCCGCCGATGCGCGAGCAGGTCATCGACTGCCTCGAGGGCCGGATTCCGGTCGATCTGCTGCACGTCGCGCTGCACGGCAGTTTCGACGACACCGTCCAGGAAGACGGTCTGGTGCTGCTGGAAACCCGCGACACCGGTGTCGTGGCCTCGTTCCTGACAGCACTGGCGGTGCGCGGGCTGCGCAATACCGCCAGCACGCCGTTCATCTATCTCAACGCCTGTTCGGTCGGTGCGGGCCAGGCGATCCTCGGCAGCTATGCCGGATTCGCGACGGCACTGCTGCATACCGGTGCGATCGGCGTCGTCGCACCGCTGTGGACCATCGAGGACATCGTGGCCGCCGAACTCGCCGCTCGCTTCTACGACGGCGCCTTCGCCGATCCGCCGGTGCCGGTCGCCGAGCTGCTGCGCCGGGCCCGCGCCGAATACACCCGGGACCGGGTGGCGACCGATCCCGACCGGATCACCCCGACCCATCTGGGCTACCTCGCCTTCGGCCACCCACGACTTACACTGCGGCGGAACAGATCACCGGAAAGGTAACGGCGCATGCCCGAGGAGTTCCTGCTCGACGAGGACGGCCGCGCGGTCGCGGTGCACCGGCGGGTCACGGTGCGGACGCCGGGTCTAGCGGGGCGGGCCATCGTGCACGAGGCGGCCGGCGCCGGGACCCGAGGCGCCGAGCAGACCACCGACGCGCTGGTGACGGCGTTGGCGCTCAACGAGATCGAGGAGGACCTCACCGTCGAGATCCTCGATCCGCGCGAGCGCACGGCGGCGGCGGGCACCCGGGCGGCGGGCGGTCCGGACGACATCGTCATGGAGGTGGCCGATCCCGGGCCGGGCTGGCGGCAGGTGGTGTTGTACGCCTCCGAGGACGGCGCGATCAGCTGGCATTTCCCGCAGGCCGCGCCCGGCGGGCCGACCTACCGCATTCCGCGCACGGTGGTGCCCGTGGCCGAGGCACCCGGTGCCCATCGCGGATTGACCGGCGCGATCGGCACCAAGATCTTGAAGGTGCTGGTCTTCCCGTTGGTACGCGAGGGTGCGGGCTGGGTGGGCGCACGGTTCGCCGAGCTCGTCGAAAACCGGCGGCATCCGCATCGGCTACGTGTCGCCGGACCGGACAATTACCGCGCGGCCGCGCCCGAGCTGAGCGCCGAGGCGCTGGCGCAGATGGGTACCGGCCGGGCGCTGCTGCTGCTGCACGGCACCTTCAGCACGACCCACGGCGCCTTCGGGGAGCTGCCGGTGGCGACGATGCGCGAACTGCACGCCGCCTATGAAGGGCGGGTGCTCGCCTTCGACCATCCGACGGTGTCACGCACGCCGGTCGACAACATCCGGTGGCTCGCCCAGTATCTGCGGCAGCGCGACACCCGCTTGGCGGTCGACGTCGTCTGCCATTCGCGGGGTGGGCTGGTCGGGCGCGTGCTCACCGAGCGCGCGGATCTCGCCGACGTCGCGGACACGCTGACCGTCGGCAAGGCGGTGCTGGTCGGGACGCCGAACGCGGGTACCGCGCTCGCCGACGTCGCCCGGCACGAACAATTGCTCAACCGGTTCACCTCGCTGTTGCAGCTGGTGCCCGACAATGGCGTCACCGATGCCCTCGACATCGTGCTGGCGCTGGTGAAGCAGGTCGCCGCGGGGGTGGCGGAGGGCCTCGACGGTCTCATGGCGATGAACCCGAGCGCCCGGTTCCTGACCGAACAGTTGACCGGCCGGCACCCCACCGCCGCACGATATTTCACCGTCGGTGCGAATTACGAGCCGCCAGCAGGGTCATCGCTGCTGCGCATCGCCGGAGACGGCGGCGTCGACCTGGTGTTCGGCCGCGACGACAACGATCTCGTCGTCCCGACCGCGGGCGCCCTCGCCCTCGACGGCACCCATCCTCTGCCGGTCACCGACCATCTCGCGGTCGACGCGAGCGCGGCAGTCGATCATTTCGGCTACTTCGATCACCCCGCCCTGACCGAGTCGCTGGTGCGCTGGTTGCGGACGGGGTGAACGCGCCGACAACGACCATGACCACCGCGATCGAGCGCGGTGGTCATGGGAGTCATCATCGGGCTATCAGCGCGCGTTCGCCGTGCAGACGACCTCGACGATGCGCACGCCACTGAGGTTGGCAGAGCCGGTGGTGCCGAGGACCGCCGTCGGAGTGACCTCCGAGATCCGCTGGTACGCATTGCGCTCGGCATCCGCCCTGGTCGCACCGGACGCCACGACAGTGGCCTCGTTGCTCTCCATCAGTACGCCGCAGCCGTTGGCCCACGAGGCGGCCACCTCGCACCCGTCGGTCCCGCAGTCGGCGATCGCCGCGGATTCGGCATCGGCGGTGCTCGCCGCGTTGACACTCGTTCCGTACACCAACTTGCCGGGGTTCACCGCGATCGCCGCGTGCTGGCTCGCCGCGCTCGCGGTCCCCGCGCCCAGCACCGACCCCGCCGCAAGGCCGGCCACCGCGACGGCGAAGCCAACACTACCCATCAATCTCATCGAATAAACTTCCTGTTCGGATCCGCTCCGGATTCGGAGCCCACGCAATCCTTGCCGAAAGACTCGTATTTCGGAAGTCGACCCGACCACAGCGATAACGAAGCGGGCCCGGATCATGGCGATCCGGGCCCGCTTGCACAAGGCTTTACACCGTGAATCCGAGGGCGCGCAGCTGCTCGCGCCCGTCGTCGGTGATCTTGTCCGGGCCCCACGGCGGCATCCAGACCCAGTTGATCTTCAAGTCCTCGACCAGACCGCTGCGCACCAGTGCGTTGCGCGACTGGTCCTCGATGACGTCGGTCAGCGGGCAGGCGGCGGAGGTGAGGGTCATGTCGAGGGTGGCGACATTGTCCTGGTCCACCTGCATGCCGTAGACCAGCCCGAGGTCGACGACATTGATGCCGAGTTCCGGGTCGACGACGTCGCGCATCGCCTCCTCGATGTCTTCGAGGTGCTTGATCTCCTCGGCCGACAGCTCTGCCGGCGCGGCGGCTTCGGTGGTCTCTGCTTCACTCATGACGTTTCCCCATTCGTGGACCGATCACTGCCCATTGTCCGCTTAGCGTCCTCGGCGGAGGTGATGCGGACCACCGCGTCCTTGAACGCCATCCAGCCGAGCAGCGCGCACTTGACCCGCGCCGGGTACTTGGCGACGCCCGCCAGGGCGATGCCGTCACCGATCATGTCCTCGTCGCCCTCGACGGTGCCGCGGCTGGAGATCATCTCGTTGTAGGAGTCGACGACCTTCAGCGCCTGCTGCACCGGCAGCCCGATCACCTGATCGGTGAGGATCGAGGTGGCGGCCTGGCTGATCGAACAGCCCTGCCCCTCGTAGGACACGTCGGCGACATCGCCGTTGTCGTCCAGCTGGACGCGCAGGGTCACCTCGTCGCCGCAGGTCGGGTTGACGTGGTGCACCTCGGCACCGAACGGCTCCCGCAGCCCGCGGTGATGCGGGTGTTTGTAGTGGTCCAGGATCACTTCCTGGTACATCTGCTCCATGCGCATGACTTATCCAACTCCGAAGAAGCTCTGCGCCTTCCGCACGGCGGCGACCAGCTGCTCGACCTCGTCGACGGTGTTGTAGACCGCGAACGAGGCGCGCGCCGTGGCCGCGATGCCGAACCGCCGGTGCAGTGGCCACGCGCAGTGGTGGCCCACCCGGATCGCCACACCCTGATCGTCGAGGATCTGGCCGACATCGTGGGCGTGCACGCCCTCGACCAGGAACGCCACCGCGCCACCGCGGTCGACGTTCTCGGTGGGTCCGATGATCCGCACGCCGTCGATCTCGCCCAGCCCGGCGAGCGCGGCGTCGACGAGCGTGTGCTCGTGCGCGGCGACGGCGTCCATACCGATGGCGTCCAGGTACCGCACAGCCGCGGCCAGGCCGATCACCTGCGAGGTCATCGGCACACCGGCCTCGAACCGCTGCGGCGGCGGTGCGTAGGTGCTGCGTTCCATGGTGACGGTCTCGATCATCGAACCGCCGGTGAGGAAGGGCGGGGTTTCCTCGAGCAGCGCCCGCTTGCCGAACAGCACGCCGACGCCGGACGGGCCGAGCATCTTGTGTCCGGAGAACGCCGCGAAGTCGACGTCGAGCTCCCGGAAGTCGACCGGCATATGCGGCACCGACTGGCAGGCGTCGAGCACCACGAGGGCACCGACCGCCCGCGCACGGCGCACCAGTTCGGCGACGGGCGCGACCGCACCGGTCACATTGGACTGGTGGGTGAAGGCCACGACCTTGGTCGCCGGGGTCAGCTCCAGCGAATCGAGGTCGATGCGGCCGTCGTCGGTGACGCCGTACCACTTCAGTGTCGCCCCGGTGCGACGCGAGAGCTCCTGCCACGGCACCAGATTCGCGTGATGTTCCAGCTCGGTGATGACGATTTCGTCGCCCGGGCCAACGTGGTACGGGAAGCGGTCGTCGCCGAAGGCGTTGGTGACCAGGTTCAGCGATTCGGTCGCGTTCTTGGTGAACACGATCTCGCCCGCGTCGACGCCGACGAACCGCGCGATATCGGCCCGTGCGGCCTCATAGGCGTCGGTGGCCTCTTCGGAGAGCTGGTGCGCGCCGCGATGCACCGCGGAATTGCTCTCCATGATGTAGGCACGTTCGGCGTCGAGCACCGCGAGCGGACGCTGCGAGGTGGCGCCGGAGTCCAGGTACACCAACGGTTTCCCGTCCCGGACCGTGCGGTTCAGGATCGGGAAGTCGGCCCGGACCCGGGCCACGTCGAGGGTGCGGACCGTAGCGGTCATATCAGGCTCCAGCGGTGGCGGACTGAGTGAAGCGGACGTAGCCGTTGGCGTCCAGTTCCTCGGCGAGTTCCGCGCCGCCCTCGGCGACGATGCGGCCGCCGACGAACACGTGCACGAACTCCGGCTGGATGTAGCGCAGGATGCGGGTGTAGTGCGTGATCAGCAGCACGCCACCGTTCTCGCGCTCCTTGTAGCGGTTCACGCCCTCGGACACGATGCGCAGCGCGTCGACGTCGAGGCCGGAGTCGGTCTCGTCCAGGATGGCGATCTTCGGCTTGAGCAGGCCCAGCTGCAGGATCTCGTGGCGCTTCTTCTCACCACCGGAGAACCCCTCGTTGACGCTGCGGTCGGCGAAGGCGGCGTCGATCTCGAGCTCGCTCATCGACTCCTTCACCTCCTTGACCCAGTGCCGCAGCTTCGGGGCCTCACCGCGTACGGCGGTGGCGGCGGTGCGCAGGAAGTTCGACATCGAGACGCCGGGCACCTCGACGGGGTACTGCATGGCCAGGAACAGGCCCGCCCGTGCACGCTCGTCGACCGACATCTCCAGCACGTCTTCGCCGTCGAGGGTGATCGATCCGGAGGTCACCGTGTACTTGGGGTGCCCGGCGATCGCGTAGGACAGCGTGGACTTGCCGGAGCCGTTGGGGCCCATGATGGCATGCGTCTCACCGGAGCGGACCGTGAGGTTCACGCCCTTGAGGATCTTGATGGGCTCGCCGGTCTCGTCGGGGTTGGCGACCTCGGCGTGCAGGTCCTTGATTTCCAGGGTGGTCATGGAGTTCCTTTACGAAAGTTCGGGGGCTGGTATCAGGCGCCGATCGCGGCGAGTTCGGCCTCGATGGCCGCCTCGAGCCGCTCCCGGACCTCGGGGACCGCGATCTTCTGGATGATCTCGTGGAAGAAGCCGCGCACCACCAGGCGGCGGGCGACGTCCTCGGGGATGCCGCGAGCGCGCAGGTAGAACAGCTGCTCGTCGTCGAACCGGCCGGTGGCGCTGGCGTGGCCGGCGCCGGCGATCTCGCCGGTCTCGATCTCCAGGTTCGGCACCGAGTCGGCGCGGGCACCGTCGGTGAGCACCAGGTTGCGGTTGACCTCGAAGGTGTCGGTGCCCTCGGCGGCCGCGCGAATCAGCACATCGCCGACCCAGACCGTCCTGGCATCGCCCTTGGGCGATTCCGGATCACCCTGCAGCGCACCCTTGTACAGCACGTTCGACTTGCAGTTGGGCTGGGAGTGATCCACCAGCAGTCGCTGCTCGAAGTGCTGGCCCGCGTCGGCGAAGTAGAGGCCGAGCAGTTCGGCGTCGCCACCGGGCCCGTGGTACTTCACGGTGCCGGTGAGCCGGACGAGATCGCCGCCGAGGGTGACCGCGATGTGGCGCAGCGTCGCGTCGCGGCCGAGCTTCGCGTGGTGCGCGGTCGCGTTGACGGCGTCGTCGGCCCAGTCCTGCACCGCGACGACGGTCAGCTTGGCGCTGTCGGCGAGCACGAATTCCACGTTCTCGGCGTAGGTTCCGCTACCGCGCTGGTCGATGACGACCGTGGCGACGGCGAAGGGGTCCAGCCGGATCTGCAGATGCCCGTAGGCGGTCTTGCCCTCCCCCGGGCCGGTGACGGTGACGACGACGGGTTCGGCGACCTCGGTCTCCGCGCCGACCGACACCACGGTGGCCGACTCGAAGCCCGAGTAGGCCTGCGCCGCGACCCGGTCGGCGGGCACGCCTGCCTGCCCCAGGCGGGCGTCGTCGCGTCCGACGGTCTCCACCCGCACGCCCTCGACCGAGCCGACCTCGATCGTGGCGGCGCCATCA
>NZ_BAFY01000151.1 GCF_000308555.1 Nocardia cyriacigeorgica NBRC 100375
ACCGAGAATCCGGCCGAAACCGGCGCACCCGGTAGCGGCGGGGCGGTCACCGGTCCGCGCCGGCGGTTCGCCAGGATCGCGCTGCTGGTGACGGTGTTCGTCTGCGCGGCGTGCGGTCTGGTCTACGAGCTGTCGCTGGTCACCCTCGGTAGCTATCTGATCGGCGATACCGCCGCGCAGGCCTCGATCACCTTGAGTGTGATGGTGTGCGCGATGGGCCTGGGCGCGCTTGCCGCCAAACCGTTGCGTCATCGTGCGGCGGCCGCGTTCGTCGGGGTGGAACTGGCGCTGGCGACCGTGGGTGGACTGTCGGTGCTGGCCCTGTATGCCGCCTACGCCTGGCTCGACCTCTACACCGCGGCGCTGGTATTGATCTCGATCGTCATCGGGGCGCTGATCGGCGCGGAGATCCCGCTGCTGATGGAGTTGCTGCAGCGGATCCGCCGTCAGGCCGCGGGCAGCGCGGTGGCCGACCTGTTCGCCGCCGACTATGTGGGTGCGCTGCTGGGCGGGTTGGCGTTCCCGTTCCTGCTGCTGCCCATGTTCGGCCAGATCCGCGGCAGCCTGATCGTCGGCGTGGTGAACGCGCTGGCCGGGCTCGCGCTGATCTTCGTCTGGTTCCGCGGCGATCTGCGCCGCGCCACCCGCTGGCTGCTGGGTTCGCTCACCGTACTGGTGGCGGCGGTGCTGGTGGGCAGCTATCTCTATGCCGACCGGTTCGAGGCCACCGCACAGCAGGCGTTGTTCGCGCATCCGATCGTGTGGCGGGAGCAGACGCCGTATCAGCAGATCGTGCTCACCGAATCGCTGTCGCCGTTCGGCACCACCGATACCCGCCTGTTCCTCAATGGCGATCTGCAGTTCTCCTCGGTCGACGAATACCGCTATCACGAGGCGCTGGTGCATCCGGCGCTGGCCGGCGCCCGCGCGAACGTGCTGGTGCTCGGCGGCGGCGACGGGCTGGCGTTACGCGAGATCCTGAAGTATCCGGACGTGGCGGCCGTGACCCTGGTCGAATTGGATCCCGAGATGATCCACCTGGCCCGCACCGACGCACGGATCACCGCGTTGAACCGGCACGCGTTCGACGACCCGCGCGTCACGGTGGTCACCGCCGACGCGTTCTCCTGGCTGCGCCAGGCGCCACGGCAGTTCGACGCGGTGCTCATCGATCTGCCCGATCCCGATCAGACCTCGATCGCCAAGCTCTACTCCACCGAGTTCTACGCGCTGGCCGCCGGTGCGCTGGCACCCGGCGCCACCATGGTGGTGCAGGCCGGTTCTCCGTTCTTCGCGCCGCGCTCGTTCTGGTGCATCGATGCCACGGTGCGCGCCGCGGGCCTGCGCACTCTGCCCTATCACGTC
>NZ_BAFY01000150.1 GCF_000308555.1 Nocardia cyriacigeorgica NBRC 100375
GGCGGGCCTGCGCATCGGCGCGCTGGCGGAGCAGATCATCGCGTACCGCGGTCTGCTGGTTCAGTTCCGCGGTCGCGGCGCTGACGGCGGCTTCGGCGGCGGTCTTCTTCTGTTCGGCGTCGGCGGCCGCGGCGTCGGCAGCGGTCTTGGCCTGGCGGGCGGAGGCGTTCTTGTTGCCCTGATCGATCTGGGCGCGGCGCAGGCCGTCCATCACCTGCTGCTGATTCTTGGTGACCAGGCCGATGATCTGCGCGCGGTCGAGCGCGGCGTCGGGATCGGCGGCCGAGAGGTAGGTCATCATCGTGCCGGTGCCAGGCCGGGTGTAGGCCTGGGTGGCGAATTCGTCGAAGTTGGTGCGGGCCTGCTCTACTCGCGTGCCCGCGTCGGAGAGTTCGCGCTGGGTGGTGGCCACCAGGTCGGCGGCGGCGTCGGCGGCATCGCGGGCGTTCTGCAGATCGACCAGCGCCTTGTTGACCTGCTCGCGCCGCAGCGCGACCGCATCGTCGAGTTGGCGCACCTGTTCGTCGACGGCCGCGACCTGATTGATCAGCAGACCCACCTGGCCGATGCCTGCGTCGACGCGTGCTCCGGCGTCGGCGAGTTCGCCGTCGCTCGGATTCGGCGGGGGCGGCGGCACGGCGGTCGACGGTGCGCCGGTGACGACGATAGCCGCCGCAACCAGCAAACCGAGAGCGATCGACAGCGGACGACGACGGCCTGGCCCTCGCATGTTGCGCATCGCACCTCCAGATGATCCGACTGCGGCGTGGCATCACGAGCACCAGCCGACCCAAGGAGCACTGTGGTCGGCAAATTGCCCTGTCAACACTCTTTCCCCAACAGCGATCATTCGAACCGTACGACACTTGCGTCACGTCCGGAACTACAGCGACGGAATCACAGACACGTAATTTGCGCTTTGCTCGAAATTAGCCGGATATGACACAGGGTTCGCCCCTGGAAAACAAACCGACCGTCAGGAAACAAGCCGCGGATCGAGATACGAGCCGAGCGAAAGGCTCAGGCGGACGCCGACACCGATTCGTCGGCGGAGTCGGGCGCAGCGCTTGCCGCACGACGACGCTTGACCCAGTAGAGCCCGCCGACGGCGGCCACGGTGCCGGCCAGCAGCACACTGGTGAATCCGGTCCACGGCACCGATTCCGGCTGTTGCAGCCGGTCGGCGAAGATCTGCACGGCCTCTTCGGACTTGCCGCCCTTCCACTTCGCGGCGTCCTCGGCCCATTCCAGGTGCACCCGGCTGATCGAATCGCTGTAGGTGCCCATCCAGTCGTCGCTGAAGACCGCGACAGTGCCGTGCTGGAACTTGCCGACCTCGGTCGCCAGATCGCGCAGGCTCGAGTCGTGCCACGGATTGCCCTGCACCACGACCACGCTCAGCGGAATCCCGTCGGCGCGCGCCTGGGCCACGATGGCGGCCAGCTCGGACTGATCCTTGCCCGCGGGCGCGGCGACGCCGTCGTCGGCGAGGTCCGCGCGGATCTCGCCAAGGTCGGTGTTCTCCGGCAGCCCGGTGGGGACGAGGGTAAAAGCCCAGGTGTGCGAGACGGTCATCTTCCATCCGGTCTTGTCGAGCCGCATCGGCACGCGAGGCGACGGGGTCTCCTACACTGCGGATGAGCACGCCGAAGGGGCCGTCCGTCCGGACCGGCCGCCCCGACAGCTCACGTGGCACAGTACGCGACGCAGTGTCGCATCGGCGCCACGCGCCACGCCGACCGGCGCCGCAACGACGCCCCGGCGCGTTCATAGGACAAGCGTACTGTTAGAGTCGAAGGCGCGAGGAACCGGCACCGTACGGTGCGGGCAGCCCTCCGAAGACGTAGGCCGTCGGCACAGCCCCGCCGACGGCAACCCTCACAGATGAGTGGAGCTGACGTGACGACAAGTATCGATACTTTCGGCGCCAAAGGCACCCTCGAGGTCGGAAGCAACTCCTACGAGATCTTCCGGCTCTCGGCCGTGCCCGGCACCGAAAAACTCCCCTACGCACTGAAAGTCCTCGCGGAGAACCTGCTGCGCACCGAGGACGGCGCCAACATCACCGCCGACCACATCCGCGCGATCGCCAACTGGGACCCCTCGGCCGAGCCGAACGTCGAGATCCAGTTCACCCCCGCCCGCG
>NZ_BAFY01000149.1 GCF_000308555.1 Nocardia cyriacigeorgica NBRC 100375
GAACACCACCACCACGACCAGCAGCACGAGGACGGCGGCCACGATCAATACAGCCATTACGGCCCTTTCCAGACGACGGCGGTCGCGCCGTCGATCTTCATCACGTACACCGTGGTTCCCTTCGGATACTCCTCGGCCGGATCGAACGGCCGCGCCGTCCACTCCTCACCGCCGAGTTTCACCCGGCCGCTGTGCGCCCCGACGTCATCGATCACCAGTGCCGTCTTACCCGGCAGCGCATCGACGTTGGTGAGCGTCGGCGGCGGAGTCGCGAAGCGCCGCAACAACATCGGGCGCACACCGAGCATCAGCGCGACGGACACGACCGCGAAGATGATCGCGTCGGCCACGACACTGGTGTCGGCGGCGAAACTGATCCCGGCGGTGATCAAAGCCCCACCACCGAGCATCAGCAAGGTCAACTCACCGACGAACATCTCGGCCGCCACGAGCAGGATGCCCACGACCAGCCAGATAACTGCGGCCACGTCTCCACTGTAGTGGCCGGAGCCGATTCCGGTGCCCTACAGCGCAAGATCATCCCCGTTCGTCCGCACGCACCCGGCACACACGCTGTGCCGCCCGCCACGGCGGAGCCCCGGTGCGCCGCACCGTCGAACCGTTTCCGGTGCAGTAGCTTCGGGCAGGTGAGTTCGCGTGACATGTACGGCGGTGACATCTTTTCCGGCCACACCCGCGCCCGCAAGCGCACGGTCCCGCGGGTGGACGCCGAACGTGACCTCGTGGTGGAGGACGCGGCGAGTGGATTCTGCGGCGCCGTCGTCGGATTCGATCGCAGCTACGACGGCGAGTTCGTCAAACTCGAGGACGCCCGTGGCGCGGTGCGCCTGTTCGCCATGCGTGAGGCCGCGTTCCTGATCGACGGGCAACCGGTGACGCTGGTGCGGCCCGCTCCCACCGCGCCCAAGCGCGAGACCCGCTCCGCCTCGGGCTCCACCCGGGTCGAAGGACTGCGTGCCCGGGTGGCCGCGGCGAGCCGGATCTGGGTCGAAGGCGTGCACGACGCGGCGCTGGTCGAACGGGTGTGGGGCCACGATCTGCGGGTCGAGGGCGTGGTGGTCGAGCATCTCGAGGGACTGGACAACCTGGCGGCGCGGCTCGCCGAATTCGGCCCAGGCCCCGGCCGGCGGGTCGGGGTACTGGTCGACCATCTGGTCACCGGATCGAAGGAAACCCAGCTCACCACCGGCCTCGGCCCCCATGTGCTGGTCACCGGGCACCCGTTCATCGACGTCTGGCAGGCGGTGCGGCCGGCCGCGGTCGGAATCCGGGAATGGCCGCAGGTGCCGCGCGGGGAGGACTGGAAGACCGGCGTATGCCGCCGCCTCGGCTGGGGCACACCGCAGGAAGGGTGGCGCCGGGTCTACAACGCCGTCGATTCGTTCCGGGATCTGGAGGCGCCACTGATCGGCGCGGTCGAGCGGCTCATCGACTTCGTCACCGAACCCGAGTAGCGTCCGGCGTTCGAGAAGCTCGCCGACCGCCGCTGCGGTCGCGAGCCGTGCCGGCCGGATAGCCCGGCCGGTCTGATCCGGAGGTGAAGATGTCCGTGAAACCGCTATCGGCGCTTCTGGTAGCCGCCGCCCTGACTCTGCCCGCGTGGGCCGCGCCGGCCGCGAGCGCCGCCCCCATTACCGAGCACCGCCACCCCGTCGCGACCGGTTCGGCCGATCTGGCGCCGGCGCTGCTGGACCTGATCATCTGCCTGATCCAGCTGCCGCCGTCGGCTTCCGGTGATCCGTCGCAGGGTTGCAACACCTGATCCGCGCCTCGCGGGCGCACCGATGTCCACACGTCGTGGCGAACCTTTATGCTCGAAGATTATGTGCTCCCCGAGTGCCACGCTGACGGTGTGGGCCGGCTCCTGGCTGGCCGGTTCCAGTGCGCCCGACGACGTACTGGAAGCGCTACACGCGTGGGCTCCGCGGCACACCATCGCCGCCGGGGATCCGTTCAGCGGCGCGCGTACCGACCTACCGTGGTCCTCGCGCGGCACCACGGGCACCGGAGTCATGCCGCTGCTCAAGGTGATTCGGGAAGCACTCGCCGAGCCGGGCGCGCATCTGCGGCTGGTGCTTCCGGTGCCCGGTGACGTCCGTGGGCTGCCGGTCGGGACCGCGTTCGCCGCAGACGCCATCGAGGCCGGTGAGGGGATCCTCATCGGTGTACCCGGCGCGGAGGGCACCGGCCTGATCCCGCAGTGGGAGGGCGAGGACACCCTGCAGTGGACCGTCTACAGCGCGCCGATCCCGGCCACCACCGGCATCGACATGTCGCTGGGCGAAGCCGAATTCGCCATGCGCGAGGCGGTCCGCGATGCCGCCGACGCGCTCATGCGCCTGCACACGACCGGCCTCGGTTCCGGTGACGCCGATCCGCGCGAGCTGATCGAAGCCGAACTGGCCGACTACTCCCGCCACGACTACCCGGAGTCGATCCCGCTGCGCGCACGCCGCATCCTCGACAGCGCCGACCACGTCGCGGCCATCCTCACCGTGGCTCAGCGTGAACCGGCGTCCTCCCCCACCTCCGCCAGCGCCGTCATCGAGCACGAGTCGCTGCTGCGGCCGCTGTGGGATGCCATCCGGGCCGCGCGGCTGGTCGCTGTGCACGCGTCGGCGCGCGGAAGCTGATCAGGGATTCGTGCCGGCCGGCGCGGTCGGGGATCCACCCGCTGTAGCTGTGTCCGCTGCCTGCCCACCCATCTGGGCCTGGACGCCTCGTCGGCTCCGGCCGCGTCCGCGCAGGCCGAGACAGGCAGCGGCCGACCGAGCACGCCGGGTGCCTGATGGTGGAATCGCCAAGCGCGGGAATGCGTCGTCAGCGGACCGGACGCGCGGGCGGCCTGCAGCAATCGACGACGCAGGGCGCGCCGTTGACGGTGCATCCATAGCCGGGCACGGACCCGAGGCGGCGCGGCGGCGCATCGTCGAGCTGTTCGCCGATCAGCTCGACGACCAGCTTCGCGAACCGCGGATCGGCGCCCGGCGTGCCCGCGCGGGCGAAGGCCATGCCGAGCTCCGCGGCCTTCTGCGCGGCCTCGTTGTCCAGATCCCAGATCACCTCGAGATGGTCGGAGACGAAGCCGACCGGGCAGACCACCACCGCGTCCACGCCCTTACCGGACAGGTCCTCCAGGTGGTCGACGATGTCGGGCTCGAGCCACGGCACCTGCGGCGGACCCGACCGCGACTGCCACACCACGTCGTAGTCGGCGAATCCCGTTGCCGCCGCGCACAATCGAGCGGCGTCGGCGACCTGACGGCTGTACAGAGCGCCGCCGTCGGCGGGCGGGCCCGCGGTGCGGTCGGCCGAGACCGGGATCGAATGCGCGGTGAACACCAACCGGATCCGGTCACGGCGGTCGGCCGGAATCTGCTGGACCGCACCACGAATCGCGTCGGCGAAGGAGTCGATCAGCAGCGGGTGGTCGAAGTACTGACGCAGCTTGATCAGCTCCGGCGCGTCATCGCCGACCGCGGTGCGGGCGCGGACGATGTCTTCCTGGTACTGCAAGCAGCCCGAGTATCCGCCCCAGGCCGAGGTGGGGAAAACCAATGCCGAACGCACACCGTCCGCGGCCATCCGGGCGAGGGTGTCCTCGGCCATCGGGTGCCAGTTGCGGTTGCCGAAATAGACCGGCAAATCGCTACCCGCCGAACGCAATTCGGCTTCCACAGCGGCGATGATGCGGCGGTTGAGCTCGTTGATCGGCGACACCCCGCCGAAGTGCAGATAGTGCTCGGCCACTTCGGCGAGACGTTCCCGCGGCACCCCACGGCCCCGAGTGACGTTCTCCAGGAACGGCATCACGTCCTCGGGGCGTTCGGGGCCACCGAACGACAGCAGTAGCAACGCATCGGCCGAGCGGCCCACTGTGTCTCCTCTGTCGTGCGTGAACGGGGGTCAGTTGACCGGCATGTTCTCCGGGAACCAGGTGTTGTGGCTCGCGCCGCCGTCGACGTAGATGATCGAGCCGGTGGTGCCGGGCAGCCAATCCGAGAGCAGTGCGACCACGGACTTGCCGACCACGGTCGGGTCGTCGACATCCCAGCCGATCGGCGAGGCACCATCCCAGTAGGTGTTGAGCTGGTTGAGCTTGGCGGCATCGTCGGTGGCGGTACCCGCGATGGCCTTGGCAGCCAGAGTCTTGATCGGACCGGCGGCGATCAGGTTCGAACGCACCTTCTTGGCCTCACCGACCTCACGCGCGACGTAGCGGTTCACCGACTCCAGCGCCGCCTTCGCCACGCCCATCCAGTTGTAGTACGGCATCGCGGTGCGCGGATCGAAGTCCATGCCGACGATGGAGCCGCCCTCGTTCATGACCGGCAGCACCGCCCGCGCCAGCGAGGCGTAGCTCCACGCGGAGATCTCGAAGGCCTTGGCCGCGTCCGGGCCGGGGCCTTCGAGGAACGGCTTGGCTTCCGGGCCCATCAGCGTGCGCGGGGCGAACGCGATGGAGTGCAGCACCCCGTCGAGACCCTCCGGGGCCAGCTCACCGATCTTGCCGGCCAGGGCGGCCAGGTCCTCTTCGTTGGTGACGTCGAGGCCGATCGCCGGCGGCACTTCCTTGGGCAGGCGCTTGGCGATCCGGTCGATCAGGCGCAGGCGCTCCGGGATACCGGTGATGATCACCTTCGCGCCCTGCTCCTGGGCGATGGCCGCCGCGTGGAACGCGATGGAGGCGTCGGTGATGATGCCGGTGACCAGGATGGTCTTACCGTCGAGCAGTCCGCTCATGAGTTCTGGGTTCTCCCTGCAGTGTGGATGTGGGCCGCGGTCCGCGAGGGCTGTCGGCTGGGCGCCGTATTTCGTTAGCGCGGCTTTCGATTTCTCGGTGGGCGAGCGGTAGGTCAGTGCCCCATGCCCATGCCGCCGTCGACGGGGATCACGGCGCCGGAGACGTAGCGAGAGTCCTCGGAGGCCAGGAAGCTGATCACCGCGGCGACTTCCTCGGGCGCGCCGAGACGCTGCAACGGGATGAACTTCTTGGCGGTCTCGCGCATCTCCTCCGGCAGCTCGGCGGTCATGTCGGTTTCGATGAATCCGGGCGCAACCACGTTGGCGGTGATGTTGCGCGAACCCAGCTCACGGGTGACCGAGCGGGCCAGGCCGATGACACCGGCTTTGGAGGAGGCGTAGTTGATCTGGCCGGGACCGCCACCGAGGCCGACGACCGAGCCGAGGAAGATCATCCGGCCCCAGCGCGCGCGCAGCATGGCGCGGTTGGCGCGCTTGGCACAGCGGAACGCGCCGGTGAGGTTGGCGTCGATGACGCGGGTGAACTGCTCCTCCGTCATCCGCATCAGCAGCGTGTCGTCGGTGATACCGGCGTTGGCCACCAGCACCTCGACCGGACCCTGATGGGCCTCCACCTCGGAGAATGCCCGATCGACCGATTCACTATCGGTCACATCGCATTTCACCCCGAACAGCCCGTCCGGCACGCCCGAGCCGCGGTGGGTGACGGCGACCTTGTGTCCATCGGCGAGGAGCCGCTGCGCGACCGCGAGACCGATGCCGCGGTTACCACCGGTCACCAGCACCGACCGGGAGGCCCGCTCCGCATTCTGCGATTCCGACTTACGACTGTCCTCGACAGAGTTCGACATGCGGACAATCTAGCCGATGGTTCCTGCCACCGAAAAACACGTCCGGATCGGCGGAGTCGATCACAATTGTGCTCGTGAACCGGCGCGTACGGGTGTCATGGTTCGATCGCACAGACCACTGTCGCGTTTCACAGAATGCGCGCCGACCGGCCGTGGAAACCCACCAAACGCAATGCCGGAACGGGCGCGAACGATCGCCGAGGACGACCGCATTTCGCATGGGAAACCACCAGCGGCTACCGCTGCAGCGGTGTGCCGGGAACCGCGCGGTCCCCGGCACAGCCTGCGATTACGGCAGCCGCTGCCGCGTCACCAACCCGGTGACCACACCGGCGGAGATGAACACCAGCCCGAACAGCAGCCATGGTCTGCTGGCGTCGCCCATCGTCATCTCGAAGCCGATCTGCTCTTCGAGCGTGTCGTAGACGGCGGTCAGTTCGGCCAGACTGGACGCCGTATAGAAATCCCCGCCGGACAATTTGGCGATTTCGCGCAGCGAATCGTCGTCGACCGGTACCGGAACGCGCTGCGGACGCCCGCCGTCCTCGTCCGGAATCTCGACCACACCCCATTCGGTGCCGAAGGAAATGGTCGACACCGGGATGTTCTTGGACTTGGCCAGCCGGGCCGCGGTGAAGGCATGGCGCGGGTTGTCGACGTCCTGATCGTCGGGCACGGTCTGCTTACCGTCCGACATCAGCACGATGCGCGCCGGCGGCGGCGTTTCGGCGCCGCCGAGCACCGAGGCCAGCGTCTCGATCGACTGCAACGCCGCGAAAATGCCCTCACCGGTCGCGGTGCGCTCACTGAGCTTGATGTTGTCGATCGCGGCCTTGACCGCTTCGCGGTTGGTCGTCGGCGACACCAGCACCGAGGCGGTACCGGAGAAGGCCACCAGGCCGAGGTTGATGCCTGGAGTCAGGCCCTCGGCGAACTTCTTGGCCGCCTTCTGCGCCACCTCGAGCCGGTTCGGTTCGACGTCGGTCGCCTCCATCGACAGCGACACATCCATGACCAGCACGACCGTGGCCCGGTTACGCGGTTCCTTCTGCGCCTTGGTGGGTCCGGCCGCGGCGATGGTCAGAAAGACCAAGCCGACCAGGATCAACGCCACCGGCACATGCCGCAGCGGGCTCGGCCGCGAGGGCGCGACCTTCTCCAGCTGCTCCATATTGCTGAATCGCAACATGTGGCGATGCTTGCGCCGCTGCACCAGGACATAGCCGAGGGCGATGAGCGCGACGACGGCGAGAAAACCCAGCCAGATCTGCGCGGTGAAGTTCGAAATACTCACTGACGTGGCACCCGCCCGGTCGGGGCGCCGAGGCTGTGGCGCCGGGTGGATACGAACCGGACCACGTCGGCGATCCAGTCCCGGTCGGTCTGCAGGGTGAGCACCGGCGCGCCGCAGCTGCGCAACGCCTGCTCCACCTGCTGACGGTGCCGCAGGGCCGCGGCCGCGTAGTCGGCGCGCAGCGCGGGGGTGACGCTGAACTCGCGGGTGCGCCCGGTCTCCGGATCGTGCAACACCACATCGCCCATGTCCGGCAGCGACATATCGCGCGGATCGAGCACCTGCACGGCGAGCAGGTCGTGGCGGGCGGAGATGGCGCGAAGCGAACGCTGCCAGTCGATGTCGCCGAGGAAATCGCTGATGATCACCGCCAGCCCGCGTTTGCGCTGCGGGCGGCGCAACGATTCGATGGCGCCGCGCAGGTCGCCGCGCACACCGTCGCGGGCGTGCGGGGTCGTCGCGATACCGCGCAGCAGCGACTGCGCGTGCACCCGGCCGCTGCGCGCCGGAATCCGGCTGAGGTGCTCACCGGTGGCGACCACGGCGCCGATGCGATTACCACCGCCGCTGGTCAGATGGGTGATGGCAGCGGCAGCGGCGATGGCGAGATCGCGCTTCTGGCAGGCCGCGGTGCCGAAATCCAGACTGGCCGACAGGTCGAGGACCATCCAGGTCTCCAACTCGCGGTCGGCGATCATCTGCCGCACATGCGGATGAGTGGTGCGCGCGGTCACCGACCAATCCATCTGGCGCACATCGTCACCCGGCTGGTAGGCGCGGGCCTCCCCCGGCTCGGAGCCGGGCCCCGGAATCAGACCGAGGTGGTCACCGTGCAGGACGCCGTCGAGGCGGCGGCGCACGGTGAGCTCGAGGGTTTTCAGGGCTGCCGACAGTTTCGGGTCGGTCAGCTCGCCCGATCGGAACGACGGTGGTGCGTGCGATGACATCGGTACTCGGTCGACCGGCTCCGGCGTCGAGGTCACTTCGACGGGCTGTTGCCGGCGGCCTGCGGCACCTGGCCCGCCTGCTGCGGCACCGGCGGCTGCTGCGCGGGCTGCGGCTGCTGCGGCGCGGGGCTACCGGGATGGGCGCCGTTGGCGGGCGCCGGCGCGGGGGCGGCGGGGCCGCCCTGGCCCACGGCCTGCGGCGCGACCTGCGGCAGGCCGACGGTCTGCAGTACCCGCTTGATGACGTCCTCGGGGCTGATCTCGTCGGCGAGGGCGTCGTAGGACAGCACCAGCCGGTGGCGCAGCACGTCCGGGATCACCTCGACGACGTCCTGCGGCACCACGTAGTCGCGACCACGGATCAGCGCGACCGCACGCGCCGCGGCGATGATGCCGAGGCTGGCGCGCGGCGAGGCGCCGTAGGAGATCCATCCCGCGACGTCGTTCATCCCGAATTCGGCGGGCGTGCGGGTCGCGGCGATCACCCGGACCACGTAGTCGACCAGCGCGTGGTGGACGAAGGTGTTGGCGGCCAGCTGCTGCAACCTGATGAGTTCGGCCGGCTCCAGGATCTGCTTGGCCTCCGGCGCGCTGACACCCATCCGGTAGATGATCTCGCGCTCTTCCTCGACCGACGGATAGTCGACGACGACCTTGAACAGGAAGCGGTCGCGCTGCGCCTCGGGCAGCGGGTACACGCCTTCGCTCTCGATCGGGTTCTGCGTCGCCATGACCAGGAACGGATCGGGCATCGGGTAGGTCTTGCCGCCGATCGAGACGTGCCGTTCGGCCATCACCTCGAGCAGCGCCGACTGCACCTTGGCGGGCGCGCGGTTGATCTCGTCGGCGAGCACGAAGTTCGCCACGACCGGGCCGAGCTCGGTGTCGAATTCCTCGCGGCCCTGCCGGTAGATGCGGGTACCGATGAGGTCGGTGGGCACCAGGTCGGGGGTGAACTGGACGCGGGAGAACGATCCGCCGACGACCTTGGCGAAGGTCTCGACAGCCAGGGTCTTCGCGATACCGGGAACACCTTCGAGCAGTACGTGGCCGCGGGCGAGCACGCCGACGAGCAGCCGCTCGACGAGCCGGTCCTGTCCGACGATGACCCGCTTGACCTCGTAGATCGCCTTCTCGAGGGTCTGGACATCACGCTCGAGGGTGTTCGACCCGGGTGCAGGCGCCTTCTTCGCCAAACTTGCCCCGCTCACACCGTCCGTCGAAGTCACCAACATCCCCGCTTTCGCCTTGGTCTTGTGCGTGTTGCCACAACTATTCCAGGTAATGACCGCATTCGCCGCAACCGGACCCGATATGCCGGGATTCGGCGCCGGAATCCGCGCTCCGGGCGACGTTACGCCGTCCACCGTACGTGGACTCGCGCCCGATCAGGAGGTGACGATGCGGACCGCGTAGGGCATGATGCCCGATTCCCGCACCGGGGAAACCTTGACCACGTCGCCGGACTGTGGCGCTTCGATCATCTTCCCGTCGCCGAGATACAGCGCGACGTGCTGACTGCCATTGGGGCCCCAGAACAGCATGTCACCGCGTTCGCGTTCATCGACGGGTACGCGGGTGCCCGCGTTGTACTGGTAACCGCTGTAGTGCGGTAGCGAGACGCCGATGCCGGCGAAGGCGTAGATCATCAGCCCGGAACAGTCGAATCCGACCTTGTTGTAGTCGCCGTGGCTGTCGGCGACGCCGCCGTCGCGGATGCCGAGGGTGGGGCCGTCCTCGTCGCCGCCGCCCCAGGCATAGGTGACCCCGAGCTGGGACATGGCCCGGTCCACGACGATCTCGATCGCCTCGCTGCCGGTGACCGAGGGGACGTCACCGTCCTCGGATCCGGAACTGTCGGACTCGGATTCGGATTCCGATCCGGACTCCGAGTCGTCGTCTCTGTCCGATCTCGGGGTCGGTTTGGTCGTGCGCGGTGAGTCCTCGAGCTGGGTGTGCGGACGTTTACCGGCACCGAGCTGGGCCGCGCGGTCCCTGGCGGCCTGATCGGCGGCCGCACGCGCCGCCGCGGCCGCCGCCGCTGCCAGCACCGCCGCTTCTTCGGCCCGCCGCTGCTGATCCCAGGCCTGATAGGCGTCGCGCTGGTTCTGCAACCCGGTGACGTTCATCCGCGCCGCATCCA
>NZ_BAFY01000148.1 GCF_000308555.1 Nocardia cyriacigeorgica NBRC 100375
CGTCGGCGAAGGCGTTGATCTGCGACTGGGTGATCGTGTGCCACTCGGAGTAGCCGAGGTGCGAGCCCACCGCCGCCTCGAGTTCGGCCACACCCTGGAACGTCCTCATACCGTCGGCCCTCCCGCGACGTAGAGCACCTGGCCGGAAACGAAACCGGCGCCTTCACTGACGAAGAACGACACAGCGTGCGCGATATCGTCGGGCACCCCGGTACGCGCGACGGGGATCTGTTCGGCGGCACCGGCTTTGAAATCCTCGAACGGGACGCCGACTCGTGCCGCGGTGGCGGCCGTCATCTCGGTCTCGATGAAGCCAGGCGCGATGGCGTTGGCGGTGACCCCGAATTTGCCGAGTTCGAACGCCAGGGTCTTGGTGAAGCCCTGCAACCCGGCTTTGGCCGCCGAGTAGTTGGCCTGGCCACGGTTACCGAGGGCCGAGGTGCTCGACAAGTTGACGATACGGCCGAAACCGGCCTCGACCATGTACTTCTGGACCGCGCGGGTCATCAGGAACGACCCGCGCAGGTGCACGTTCATCACCGCGTCCCAGTCGTCGGTGGTCATTTTGAACAGCATGTTGTCGCGGATGATGCCCGCGTTGTTGATCAGCACGGTCGGTGCGCCGAGCTCAGCGGTGACCCGCTCGACGGCCGCGGTGACGGCGGCCTCGTCGGATACGTCGGCGCCGACGGCGATCGCGCGGCCGCCGGCGGCCCCGATCTGTTCGACGACCGGCTTGCAGGCGAGTTCGTCGAGGTCGATCACGGCCACGGCCATACCGTCCGCGGCAAGCCGGCGGGCCACGCCCGCGCCGATGCCACGGGCGGCGCCGGTGACGATCGCGGTCTTGGTCGGAGTGCTCATGAGAATTCTCCTGGAGTCGAATGTTGTTGTCAGACGCCGCCGGTCAGCGTGACGCCGCCGTCGAGGACCAGTAGCTGGCCGGTGACCCAGGCAGCGTCGTCGGAGAGCAGGAACGCCACCGCGCCCGCGATGTCCTCGGGCACACCGAGCCGCTTGAGCGGATAGGTCTCGGCGAGTTCCTGTTCGCGGCCCTCATAGAGCGCGGTGGCGAACTTCGTCTTCACCACGGCCGGGGCGACCGCGTTGATTCGCAGGCCCGGCCCGAGTTCGACAGCGAGCTCCTGGGTGATGTAGGTGAGCATCGCCTTGCTCGCGCCGTAGAAGCCGATTCCGGGCGCGGGTCGGATCCCGGCCACCGACGACACATTGACCACCGCGCCACCGTGCTCGGCCATCCACGCCTTGTGCACCTGCTGAGTCCACGACAACGCGGCCAGGCAGTTGACCTCGATGATCTTGCGGGCGGCCGCCATATCGATGTCGATCATCGGGCCGTACACCGGGTTGATGCCGGTGTTGTTGACCAACAGGTCGGCACTGCCGAAGGTCTCGATGGCGCGGGCGACGGTGTCTTCCTGGTGCGCGGCGTCGTCGGCGCGCCCGGCCACGCCGAGCGCGTGCTCGGCGCCGCCCAACTGCTCGACCGCTGCGTCGAGGGCGTCTTGTTTGCGGGCGGTGATGACGACCTTCGCGCCGTCGTCCACCAGCCGTTGCGCGATGCCCAGGCCGATGCCGCGGCTCGCGCCGGTGACGATCGCGGTCTTGCCCGCGAACCGGCCGCTCACGACAGACGCTCCAGCACCATGGCCATACCCTGGCCGCCACCCACGCACATGGTCTCCAACCCGAACTGCTTGTCGTGGTAGCGCAGCGAGTTGATCAGAGTGGAGGTGATCCGGGCGCCGGTCATGCCGAACGGGTGGCCCACCGCGATCGCGCCACCGTTGACGTTGAGCTTGTCCTCGGGAATGCCGAGTTCCCGGGCCGAGCCGATCACCTGCACCGCGAACGCCTCGTTGATTTCGACCAGATCGATATCGTCGATGCCGAGACCGGCGCGTCGCAGCGCCTGCTTCGACGCCTCGATCGGACCGAGGCCCATGATCTCCGGGGACAGGCCGGATACCCCGGTGCTGACGATGCGCGCGAGCGGGGTCAGACCCAATTGCTTCGCCTTGGTATCGGACATGATCACCAGTGCGGCCGCTCCGTCGTTGAGCGGGCAGCAGTTGCCCGCCGTGACGGTGCCGTCGGGCCGGAACGCCGGCTTCAGCTGGCTCACCGCTTCCAGGGTCACACCCGCGCGTGGGCCGTCGTCGGCGCTGACCACGGTGCCGTCGGGCAAGGTCACCGGGGTGATGTCGGTGGCCCAGAAGCCGTTGGCGATGGCCTTTTCGGCGAGGTTCTGAGAGCGGACACCGAAGGCGTCCTGCTCGGCACGGGTGATTCCGGTGAGCTGGGCGACGTTCTCCGCGGTCTGACCCATGGCGATGTACACATCCGGCAGCGCACCGTTGCTGCGCGGGTCCGCCCACGGGGCCGCGCCACCGCTCGCACGCTCGGCCGTGCGGGCGACCGCGTCGGCGAAAATCGGGTTCTCGGTGCCGGGCATACCGTCGGCACTGCCCTTGGCAAAGCGGCTCACCGTCTCGACACCGGCCGAGATGAACACATCGCCTTCGCCCGCCTTGATGGCGTGCAGCGCCATGCGCGTGGACTGCAAGCTGGACGAACAGTAGCGATTGACGGTGGTCCCGGGGACCGTGTCGAGGCCGGCCTGCACCGCGACCACCCGCGCCATGTTGAACCCCGACTCACCGGCGGGCTGCCCGCAGCCGAGAACGAGATCTTCGACCTGGGCCGGGTCGAGAACCGGCACCTGAGCCAATGCGGCACGCACCATCTGGACGGTCAGGTCGTCGGGTCGCATGTCCTTCAGCGACCCCTTACCGGCGCGGCCGATCGGGGATCGGGCAGCGGCGACAATCACGGCTTCCGGCATCGGATCTCCTCAAAGTAACTAAGCGCTTGCTTAGGTTGCATCGTGCAGGAGCACCTCGAGTGCCGTCAATAGCCGCGCAGGCTCGGCGACCTGTTAGCCACATCACAGCACCCGCGAGCAGGTGCCTGCGCCGAGGCGAGATAATGGCGATCCCATGACCGAGACGACCGAACCCCGTGGCGACGCGACCCGCGCACGGCTGCTGGAAGCCGCCGCCGCCGCATTCGCCGACAAGGGCTTCAACGCGACGACGACGCGCGACATCGCCGCCGCCGCGGGAATGAGCCCGGCCGCGGTCTACGTCCACCACCGGTCCAAAGAGGAACTACTCTACCTGATCTCACGATCGGGACACGACGCGACACTCGAACTGATCCACAAGGCCGCCGCCTCGTCCAGCGATCCCGCGACAGCACTGCGCAACGTGATTCGCGATTTCGCCGTGTACCACGCCCGCGGCCACACCAACGCCCGGATCGTCAACTACGAGCTGAAGTCACTCAGCCCCGAACACCTCACCGAGATCCTCGACATCCGCCACCGCATCGATCAAGCCATCCGGGACCTGGTCGAACGCGGCGTCGCAGCAGGCGTCTTCCACACCCCCGACCCCCGAATCGCCGCCGTCGCCCTCCTGTCACTCGGCATCGATATCGCCCGCTGGTATCGCGAATCCGGCGACTGGTCGCC
>NZ_BAFY01000147.1 GCF_000308555.1 Nocardia cyriacigeorgica NBRC 100375
CGACGCCGCCACCAACCCCGCAGGCAAGCAGATGATGGCCGAGCTGGCCAATACCTGCATCGGCGAAGCAGTCCTGCGCACCATGCTGCGACCGGCGACCTGGTACACCGCCGGTGGCCGCACCCCCGCCCAGATCATCGACAGCTCACCGGAATTGTCGGCCATCATCGACGAGCAGCGCATCGGCCGCCGCAAGCCCGTCGCGCCGGTCCTGATCGCCGCAGGCACCAACGACGACGTCCTGACCTACCCGCAGGTTCATCAGCTCGCCGTCGACTGGTGCGCACAAGGTGCGACCGTACAACTGGACAAAACAGCCTGGCTGCCACCGCTGTTCCCCAGTACCGCGATCGGCCACCTGCTGGCATACTTGCCCGCCACGTTCGCCGCCCACGACTGGCTCACCCAGCGCCTCGCCGGTACACCCGCGCCGAGCAACTGCGCCGCGCTGCCCTGAGCCGGCCACCGGCGAGACGTCGATCGGTCACCGGCGTGTCAGCTCTGCTTCGGCAGGGCTGTCACGCCGGTGACGGTGTAGCCGCAAGTAGATTCACGCCACCACGAGCGACAGCGACTCGACCACGCAGACCGGTTTGTCGCCGCCCTCGCGCTCGACGGTGACTTTGGCGGTGACCAGGTGCCCGGCGGGGCCGGCCGCGACCGAGATCAGCTCGACGCCGGCGCGCACCTTCGAATTCACCGGGACCGGGGCCGGGAACCGTAACTTGTTGGAGCCGTAGTTGACTGCCATTTTCACGCCTTCGACCCGGTAGATCTGCCCGACCAGCAGCGGGAGCAGCGACAAGGTCAGGTACCCGTGGGCGATGGTGGTGCCGAACGGGCCGTGCGCGGCCTTGCCGGTGTCGATGTGGATCCACTGGTGGTCGCCGGTGG
>NZ_BAFY01000146.1 GCF_000308555.1 Nocardia cyriacigeorgica NBRC 100375
CGTGATCGTACATTTCACAGACGAGCGCATCACCAGGATCGACGCGATTGCCGGCACGCTACATGCCGGGCGACCCGTTCACCGATATCGAGGTCACGCACACAGTCGATTTCGGACAGCCAGGGCGGCAATGCGTGTGGCACTGCCGCCCTGTGTTCGTCGCGAACTCGGTCAGAGTGCCTTGACGCTGTCTTCGACCCGGTCCCGAGCGTCGCCGAACAGCATCGCGGAGTGCTCCCGGAAGAACAGGGAGGTTCAGGACGCCAGCGGATCCGAAGGCCCAACTGCACGCCCTCCAGGGTCGCGGCGAACGTGAACGCTGCGAGCGCGAGATCCAACCCGAAGCGGGACATATCTCGTTCGCTGCGTTCGGTGTAGCGGGCGATGATCTGGGCCTCGGTCAGGAATCCCGTCCTGGTCATCGATGAGCACGTCGAGCTGCTATTTCCACCGGTTCACCTGGCGGGCGAGGAACCCCTCCGGCCGGCCGAAATCCGACAGCCCCACAGCAGCCGGGTCGACCGCGTGCAGCGCGGCGAGGGTGTCCACGAGGCGGGTCGAAATCGCCCTGGTCCGTTCGGTTCCCAGCTCGGCCAGTTCCGCACCGGTGCGGTACCGCGTGCCTTCGACGTGTTCCATCACGTAGAAGGGCGCGCCGAGCACGGTGTCGTCCTGGCACAGCGCCCGGCAGATCGGTCCGTGTCTGCATCAGGCCACCACGAGGGACAACGACTCGACCACACAGACCGGCTTGTCGCCGCCCTCGCGCTCGACGGTGACTTTGGCGGTGACCAGGTGCCCGGCGGGGCCGGCCGCAACCGAGATCAGCTCGACCCCGGCGCGCACCTTCGAATTCACCGGGACCGGGGCCGGGAACCGTAACTTGTTGGAGCCGTAGTTGACTGCCATTTTCACGCCTTCGACCCGATAGACCTGCCCGACCAGCAGCGGGAGCAGCGACAAGGTCAGGTACCCGTGGGCGATGGTGGTGCCGAACGGGCCGTGCGCGGCCTTGCCGGTGTCGATGTGGATCCACTGGTGGTCACCGGTCG
>NZ_BAFY01000145.1 GCF_000308555.1 Nocardia cyriacigeorgica NBRC 100375
TGCCGAACTGGCCGCGTCGCTGGATGGCGATTTCACCAGCGCGCACGCGGAGGTCAATGGCATCCGCCTGCACCACGTCACCGGCGGCGCCGGCGACCCGGTGATATTGCTCGGTGGATGGCCGCAAACCTGGTGGCAGTTCCGCAAAGTCATGCCCGAGCTGGCGCGGCGATACCAGGTGAGCGCCGTCGATCTGCGCGGAATGGGCGGCTCGGACAAACCGGATACCGGGTACGACAAGAAGACCATGGCCGCCGATATCCGCGCGTTGATCGCTCACCTCGGCCACGAGGGAGCGTTCATTGTCGGCCACGACATCGGAGCCGCGGTCGCCTATCATCTCGCGGCGAACTTCCCGGATGCCGTGCGGCGCTTGGTCACCCTGGATCTGGGTGTTCCGGACGAGTCGTGGCTGGCCATTCCGATGCTGCCGTCCAGCGACGAGCAAGTCGCCGCCCTCGCCGAGGGGCGCGGCGGATACCCGTGGTGGTTCGGGCTCAACCAGTTACCGGACCTACCCGAACGCCTGCTCGCCGGCCGATTCCGACTGCTGATCGATTGGCTCTACGGCCACATGCTCGTCGACCAGGATTCGGTGGACGAGGACACGCGCCGGATCTATGCCGCGGCCTACGATTCGCCGGAGGCCATCCGCGCCGGTAATCGCTGGTATCAGACGATGCGCCGCGACGTCGCCGACCTCGCCGGATACGCGCCGGTCACCATGCCGGTCCTGACTCTGGCCGGCGAAGACAGCTACCCCGTGCTGCGGGAACAGATGGCGGACAAGGGCACCGACGTGCGGGTCGTCGCGGTGCCGGGCAGCGGGCACTACATACCCGAAGAGCAGCCCGAGTTCCTGCTTGCTGAACTCACGGCGTTCTTCGACCGTGACCGCGGCGTATGACGGCGCGGAGCGACCGCCCTGCCGCGCGCCCCTCGTCCTCCCGGCAGGTGGGATGAAGCTTCGGCGCGCGGCCGGAACCGGGTTTCGATGCCACACATGATTGCCAGATCCTTCACCGCGACGGCTGTAGCGGCACTACTCACCCTGGTCTACCCGGCAGAGGCATCGGCCGACGACGGGGTGCGGCTGATCGGGGAGCAGCTGCTTCCCACCGGGCTCGAGCATGCGGGTACGACCGTCGGTGGGCTCTCCGGCATCGATCGGGATCCGAAGACCGGCTCGTTCGTGCTGCTGTCGGATGATCGGTCCGCGATCAATCCGGCCCGGTTCTACACCGCTGAGATCGAGGTGAGCGAGGCGGGGCTGGGCCCGATCCGGCTCACCGGACAGCACAGCCTGCGGCGGGCCGACGGCAGCACCTATCCGTCGGCGGCGGAATGGGCCGCGCGACCGTGTACCGAATCGCGTGCGGTCTGTGACCGGCTGGCTCCGGTCGACCCGGAAGACATCCGGATCGACCCGCACGGGGCGGATGTGTGGTGGAGCCAGGAGGGCGACCGGAATCCACCGCGACTGCTCACCGATCCCTCGATCCGGCGGGCGGCACCGGACGGTGCCGCCCTCGGCGAAGTCGAACTACCGCCGAATTACCACATCGACGACAACGGCAAGGGGCCGCGCGCCAACCAAGGTATCGAGGGCTTCACCTTCAGTGCGGGCGGCAGCCGCATCGCGAGCATTCTCGAAGGACCGCTGGCACAGGACGGTCCGGAGGCCACACCCGAGCACGGAGCCCTGGTGCGGCTCACCGTGCAGGACCGGCAAGGGCGAGTCCGTCAGCAAGTCGCCTACCCGGTGGAGCCGATGGCAGGCCCCGGACCGGGAATCAACAGTGTGTCGGCGATCCTGACCGCTGGCAGCGAGGATCCCGAACGGTATCTCGTGCTGGAGCGTGGAGTCAGTGCGGCAGGGGTGACGATCCGTCTGTTCGAAGTCGATTTGCGCGGCGCGACCGATATCGCCAACATCGATGCGCTCACCGCCGGATCCGGCGTGCAGCCGGCCCGTAAGAAGCTGGTAGCCGATCTCGGCACGCTCGGTCTCACTCGCCTCGGCATCGTGGAGGGCATGACCTGGGGGCCGAAACTGCGCTCCGGCGAACGCACGCTGATCCTGGTCGCCGACGACAACTTCGGCGCCACCCCGGGCGCCGACAGTCCCACCCAGTTCAGCGCGCTCGCGATGCGCTGACAGCACGCACAGCGGGCGCGATCACCGGCAGTCGAGGCCGGCATCGCGCAGTCGCCGTTGCAGCTCGCGGTCGTTCAAGGCGGCGAGGTAGGTGTTGTAGGCCTCGGTCGCCGCATCGGGTTCGGCGATCACTCTGCCGTTGCCGGGTAGCAAGCCGGGCGGAAGTTCCCGTGTCGCGGCAACTTTCAGGCGGTTCGCCGCGGATTCGGCGTCGCCGGCGACGGATCGACTCCGATGCCGGTGAGCCAACGCGGCCACCAGCAGGAACATCCCGAACGCAGGCCATAGCAGCGCGTATCCGGCGTTGTGGTCGACGCCGCTGACACTTCCGAGCCGGTTCCAGTGCCAGGCGCCCACCACGAAGCACCCGGTCGTCGCCACGGACAGCAGCACCCACAACACCATCGAGCGCACGGAAGGAGAACTCGCCATCGCTCATTTCTACTACAGCATGTAGCAGAACTGCCGGTGCGTCGGCGATGTGAGAGGGCAGCAGGTTTTCGGAAGCGAATCGCTGAGTTGCCGGGTGAGGATCGTCGGTGACGTCGACACGGAGGACAACGATGCGCAGACAATGCTCGGGCCGCATGTGGTGGGACTGCCAGGTGATAGCGACGGCTGACAGCTCAGCGGTGGCATGAGCGGCGCCGATACCGTCGCCACGATCGCCGCCGCGCCACCGATCACGCGCCACCGATCACCGCGACCCCGACGGCGCAGCGGCGCGTGGTGTGGCTGTGGCCGGGCGAGGCCGCTTACTTCGGGCCGTCTTTCCACCTCGACACGCATTCAGCCGCCGTCCATACGCTGGCGTTCGGGATCGATGCCGAGTTCACCTTCACCATCCGCCAGGGCGCGGTTCGACGGCTGCGCAGCGTGTTGATACCGGCACGGACACCGCATCGGATCCAGGGCCAGGGCCGCATGTTGTTCTTCTACCTGGATGCCGACAGCGGTCGTATCCAGACCGTGCGCAATGCGATGCGGGACCGCTCGATGCCGGCTCCTGCCGACCACGAAGCCACCGCGGCACTGCTCGCCCATCTGACCGCCACGGACCGACCCGATCCCAGCGAGATACGCCGGATCGTGCTCGGCGGCCGCGCTCGTCCACCCATCGACCACCGCATCCGACGGACGATGGACGCGCTGCTCGCCGACCCCGGGGCAGCGCCGGCCGCCTCGGCCGCGGCCGCCACGGTCGGATTGTCGGAGTCCCGGTTCCTGCACCTGTTCACCGACCAGTCCGGGACCAGCTATCGCCGCTACCGATTGTGGGCCCGGCTGTTGTGCGTCGGGGCCGCTGTGGCCGAGGGCAGGGACCTGACCGCCGCGGCCGCCGACGCCGGATTCGCCTCGGCAAGCCATTTCAGCGACACGTTCCGCACCCTGTTCGGTCTGACCGCGACAGCCGTGCTGTGCCGCGGCACCGAGATCATCACCCTGGCACGCTGATATCAGCCGAATTTCGTTCGAACTCGACCGGTAAGGATCGCCGATGTCTTCGGAGCTGTCGTCCCGACCAGCAGAACACGCTCGCCGCACCAGGGAAGCCTATGACCGATTGGCGCCGGTGTGGTCGGCGGCCACCGACGACGGCCCCTTCAACGGAGGACTGGAGAGACCCGCACTGCGGGAACTGATCCCGGATCAACTCGAGGCAACGGCGATACTCGAGGCCGGCTGCGGATCGGGCGCGCAATGCGAATGGTTCCTCGATGCCGGAGCCGACGTCACCGGAATCGACCTCAGTCCGAGAATGGTCGAAGAAGCCGAACGCCGCTGCGCCGGGCGCGGCCGATTCATGGTGGCGGACCTGGCCGATCCGCTTCCGTTCGCCCCCGAATCCTTCGACGGGATCACCTGTTCGCTCGCCCTGCACTACCTGCGCGACTGGACGGTCCCGCTGCGGTCGTTCGCGGACGCGCTACGGCCGGGCGGCTGGGTGGTGCTTTCGCTGGATCACCCCTTCGGCCCGCCGCTACCCGACCAGCGTGGCGGCTACTTCGCGACCGAACTCGTCAGCGACACCTGGGTCAAGAACGGAGTCGAAGTCACCCAGCACTTCTGGCGCCGCCCGCTGTCGGCGGCTCTGGCCGCCTTCGCGGATGCCGGGTTCGTCGTCGACCGGGTCGGCGAACCGCAACCGAGCGCCGAAGCGCTGCGGCGCTGGCCCGGTGAGCTCGCCGGGGTGGCCGGAGTGCCGATGTTCATCGTCTACCGGCTGCTGAAGAGAGCCGATGTCGCGAAAGGAAAATCGCATGGGTAAACCCGCAGTGATCCTGCGCAAGATGACCGAGATGGAGTACCGGCACGCCACCGAACACCGCGAAGCCGAGGGCATTCGCGCGCTCGCCAGGTTCATGGACGAGGACGAAGCGAGAAAACGAGTGGCGCAGGGTACCGCGCATTTCCTTCCCGACGGACGCGACACCGAAGGCCATCATCTCCTCGTCGCCGAGAACGAAACCGGCGACGTGGTCGGAAACGCCTGGGTCGGACCCGATCCCGAAGGCACTACCGGGACGGCGGAGTCGGCATGGCTGTACGACATCAACGTCGACGAGCGCTACCGCCGTCGCGGTTACGGATCCGCGATCCTCGCCGCCGTGGAAGACCTGGTCGCCCAGGAGGGGCGCACCAGGCTGGCGCTCAATGTCGTCGGCGACAACGACACGGCGATCGCGCTCTATCGACGCAGCGGCTACGCAGTCGCATCGATGGTGATGGACAAGGCGCTCGGCAGGTGATCTCCCGGCCTCGGCGGACCCACTCCATCCGGTTGGAAGCGGCGGACCGGGCTCGCGCTCAGGCTCCGTCTTCCCACAGTTTTCACCGCGTTCGCGTGACCGACCGGTCACCGGATTGCCCGTCAGGTGTGACTCATTAGGCTGGCCGAGTGGAATTCACGACCGATGTCGAGCGCGGTGGGTGGCTGCTGGCACGCGCAGGCGAACACGGGGTCGGCAATGTCGCCGGTACCGGGTTCGAGGCGTATGCGCGGATCCTGCACCCGGTCGAGGCGGTCCGCCGCGACGCCACGGTCACCGACGAGTGGGGCTGCCCAGCGATCGTGGAGCAGACGCTGTGGCCGTGGGCCGAGGTCGCCGTGCGCAACGGCAGAGTGATGCATCCGCTGGTGCAGTGGCGCAACCTCACCGACGGTGAGAGCGATGCGGCGAGGTCGTTCGACGATGGCTGGGAAGTCGGCCAGACCGTCGAGGGCTGGTTCGACCCACGCCTGCTGGCCGCGCTCACCATCCATCTTCGCGCGGCGACCGAGGCGCCGGATGAGGTGACGGCGGGCGTGTGGAATGGATTCGGTGAGCTGAACACTTCCTCCGGCGCGGTGCTTTTCGCGTCCACCGATGGCGATCCGAAAGAGCTCGACCGCGCGCGAGCTCGCATCGATGCCGAGCTGGCCGCCTCCATTTCGCCCCAGGTCAGACACGCGGTGGCGGCAGGGCCGTTCCTGCGCTGGCCGGGACGCGATTTCCTGCTGTTCGACACCGCTCTCGCCGAACTCGCCGACCCCGGCTGGGTGCACGCCGCGGGCCTCGGCTGGACGGCCGACTTCCCCGGTGTGATGCCTCAGCTGCTGTGGCCCGCCGACCACACCTGGGTCGTGGCCAGCGAGATCGACTTCGACTCCACGATCGTCGCCGGCTCACGGACGCTGATCGAGGCGGTCGTGGCCGACGATCGTTTCGAGGCTTTCGAGATCACCGAGGATTCGGATCTGAGCTGGGACGGCGACACCATCAACCCCGCGCCGCCGAACTGAGCTGCCGAGGGGGAGAACCGTCGGCGGTCAGACTCGGACCAGGGATCGAGGTCCACGACTGCCGCTTGGAACTTTGTTGCGGATGCCCGACCCCTAAGGGTCTCTGTGTGCGGCTCGCCCATCCCATTCGCGCCCCGCAGGCGGTTCACGGCGTCGGCGCCGACGGGTTCGGCGCCTGACTCTGATGGGTCGGGTGTCCGAGCCGTATCGGTGGCGGGGCAGGTGCCAGGGGTGCGCTGTTGCCTGCCCGGCGGTCGGCGATGCCTGCCGCCAGTTCGGTGAGTGTCTCAACCGCGCTGTGGACCGGTTCCCATCCGAGTTCGCGGCGCGCGCGGGTCGAGTCGACGAGGCAGGCTCGGTCGGCCAGGCGAAGCCAGCCGGGGTGCAGCGGCTGGATGCCGAGCCGCCAGCCGGCCCACGCTCCCGCCATGAGGGCAGGGCGCGGGACCGTGAGCCGGATTCCGCCGAACGCGTGTACGAGTTCGGGTGCCGGCAGTACCGGCTCCGCGGCGAGATTGAAGGCACCGGTGCTGCGTTGCCGGAGTATCAGCACCAACGCGGCGGCGACGTCTTCGGAGTGCACGGCCTGCAGACGGAACGACGGCCACACCGGCACCGGCAGCCATCGCCGTCGCAGCGGTGCGCGCGGTAGCCACCTGGCCAGCGCCCAGTCGGCCAATTCGGCCGCCGCCTCACCGTGCAGCACGCCACTCGGCCGAATTCGCGCCACTCGGATCGCCTGATGTTGTTCGGCGAATCCGTCCACCTGCGCTTCCATCGCGGCCTTGTCGGCGCTGTAGGCGCTGCCGGGAACACCGGTCAGCGGCCAGTCCTCGTCCACGCGCTGCCAGCGCGGCGCCGGCCGGTAGGCGGCGACGGAGGAGGCGCAGATCAGCTGACGCACCCCGGTCGAGGCCACCGCGGTCAAAACATTGCGAGTACCGACCCGGTTGGTGCGCCACATCGGTGCCTCGGCGGTGCGCGGGCTGATCGCCCACGCCAGATGGATGACCGCATCCGCGCCACGGCAGGCCTCGGCGACGACTGCCTGCGCACCGGGCCCGCCGATGTCACAGCACAACCACCGGGCCCGCGAGTAGGGCTCGACCGGCGGCGGTTGGCGCCGCGCGATGGCGACGACATCGTGATCACCGGAGCCGAGCGCCCGCAACAACGCGGTGCCGATGTTGCCGCTCGCTCCGGTGATCACCACTCGCATGCCGGTGTCACGCCTGTTGCCGGGTCACGGGTGGTCGTCGTCGGCGTCGCGGCGGTGTTCCTCACCGGCGACATCGCCGGCTCCGGTCTCGGCGGGATCATCCGCGCCCTCGGCTTGGTCGGGCTGCGGTCGAAGCCGTTGTGGCTGGATCATTTCCGGGTCGGCGTTGGGGTCATAGGTGTCGTCGTTGCCGGTCACACTCATGTGCGCACCTCCTTGGCGTCTCCGCTTCCGCGGTACCCGATGCCGGGGGACCGAAACCGAGTGGGGACCCCGCGTGCGGTGGGTCAGGGAATTCCCTGAAGAATGCCCGCACCGTCAGGATTCCGACCTGCCATCGCGACCTTCATTGCCGGCCGGTGTTCGCGCCGAGAACGGTAGCGCCGGCAGGGGCAGGATCCGCCGAGACGTCGGAGACCCGATGGAGCGCTGCGAGTAGGTGGCGCAGGGTCGACGCCGGCGTCCCCGGTGCCACGGCGAGCGAGGTGTTCACCGTCAAACCCACCAGCGGGCGGATCGCCACCCGATGCACCCTCGGTAACGGCCCGACCTCGTAGAGCACCGTCCACGACGGCGCGCCCGTGGCGACACCGGTGAGGGTCTGCTGGAGCGTGGTGAACGGCGGGCCGACCGGCGGTTCGATGCCGGCACGGCGGCACGCATCGGTGATGAGGTCATGGAAGAGCGGGTTGGCCTCGCGTCGGCACAGCCGCAACGGCAGCAGCCCGAGCTGCTCGAGCCGCAGCGTGGAGTGCTCGGCGAGCGGGTGATCCGCCGGTAGCGCGATATACAGCGGATCGCTCCACACCTCGAACACGTCGACCTCCGATGGGTCGCGCACCGCGCGAACGAGCGCTGCGTCCAGCTCACCGGATCGCACCGCGGCGAGCCGCTCGGCCGGCGGCAGCCGGATGGGCACCACTCGAAGGCGTGGCGCTGTCGCGGCCAGCTCGTTCAGCGCCTGATAGATCCGGTTACCCGGGGCGTGCACGGTGCCCAAACGCAACACGCCATCGCTGCCGGCGGCGACGTCGGCCGCAACGTCGCGCATCCGCTGGGCGGCCGCCAGCACGATCCTGGCCTCGGCCAGCAGCCGCATCCCGGCGCCGGTGAGCTGTACGTGTCTTCTCGATCGGTCGAACAGGGGCACCCCGAACTCTCGTTCCAGCCTGCTGATCTGCTGGCTCACGGCGGACTGGACGATGCTCAGCTGCTGTGCCGCCCGGCCGAACCCGCCTTCGTCGGCGACCGCCACGAAATACTCGAGCTGGCGCAGCTCCACCATGTCTCCGATCGATCTGGCTTCGTGATCACTGTCTGCGTCAACCGGGTCTGGTTCGGCATTTCTTCCCGGGGTGTACTGCAAGCGGAGACCGACCAAGGAGAACCCGATGCCATCGACCATGACCGAAGCGCTGATCGTGCCAAGCGGGAGCGGCGAATCCGTGCCGCTTCCGCACGGGGCTTTCGGATTGCTCGCCGACGCCGCAGACACCGGCGGCGCACTCGGCGCCAACCTCCTCACACTCGACGTCGGCGCGGACGGGGCTCAGCCGCACTATCATTCGCGCTCGGCGGAACTGTTCTATGTGGTCGGCG
This sequence comes from Nocardia cyriacigeorgica NBRC 100375, assembly GCF_000308555.1. Classification (GTDB taxonomy): domain Bacteria; phylum Actinomycetota; class Actinomycetes; order Mycobacteriales; family Mycobacteriaceae; genus Nocardia; species Nocardia cyriacigeorgica. The sequence goes on from NZ_BAFY01000145.1 coordinate 8,761, forward strand.
GTGTCGCGGAGTTCTATCTCGACGCCAGGTCCGAGACCCTGCTGGCGGGCAGCCTGGTCGTCGTACCGCCCGCGATGCCGCACGCCTTCGGCGCTGCCCCCGACTCGATGGCCGAGCTTCTCGTGGTCAGCAGTCCGGGCATCCAACGTTTCGAGTACTTCCGCCACCTCGCCCGGATCCAGCACGGCGTGGAAAGTGTCGACAGCCTGCTACCCGAACAAGACCGTTACGACGTGCACTTCCTGCCCGAATCAGCTGGCGGCAGGCCCGATCCGGAGAAGATGGCGTGTCCAGGTGAGGACACCGCGAATCGTCCGCGTAGGGCGGCCGCGCGGATGAAGTGGCGGCGGTGTGCCCCGCTGCCCGATTACCAGCGGATGTCGTGCTCGGTATCGAGTGGGGTGCGGTGGCCGGCCGACTCGGTATCGGCCGTGGTGCCGGCGTTGTGCAGGGCGTCGGAGAACCGGAGCCCCGTGCGTTTCTCGATTTCCGGGAGCGCGACCTGAAAGGTGCGGAACTCGTCGAGTTCGAGGCCTTCGAGTTGGTCGAGGTTCTGGGTGAGCAGAAATGCTCGGCTCTTCAGCTCTCCATGATCGAGATAGACGACGATCTTGAAGTATTCGCGAGGGATCCGGACGCCTCGGTAGATGCGGTCCTCGTCGTGGAAGACCGGTCCGGCGATCATGCTCACACGCAGGTTGTCGACGTCGGCGTCGGCGAAGACCGCGTCCTCGATCCGCCCCCAGACGCCGTCGCGGCTGCTCTGGTTGAAGTCGTCCATCTGCGGGGCGATGTTGGTGTAGGAGAAGGAGTCCTTGTTGGCCTGTTCGGCCTCGGGTCGCGGGCCCCACAGCAGGTCGGCGCGCCGTGCGAGATGTCCCCGGTCGATCCTGTTGTCGCGGTAGAGCTCGTCGCCGACCTGGAACTCGGCCGGAATCCGCGGGTCGAGGACGAACTCGATGCCCTTGCGGCCGAGCTTCTGGATGTCGGCGCCGTCGATGTTCCAGGCGACCCAGCGGGCGAAGCGCCGCGATGTGCTGAGCGCGAGGGAGAAGTGGGTGTAGTCGATGGTGATCGATCCGTCGAGGCTGAACGTGTCATCGACGAGGCCGGGGTCGAGGGCGGGTACATCCACAGCGACACCGAGGAATTCGACGTCGTAGCCGGCGGGACCGCCGGTGGTCTGGACCGCGGGGCGGGGCGAGAGGGTGATGTCGAGCTTCTCGAACACCGATTGCGGCAGACAGGCGAGGGCGTGCTCGTCGGGGCTGGAGTCGGCGTCGCCGCCGAAATGCAGTCCGGCCAGCACGATGCTCGGCGTGCCGTCCGCGGCGGTGAACATCCACACCGCGCCGGAATCACCACCGCGGCTGATCTCGTCATCGGGCGCCGGGCGCGCGGGGTCGGGCCCGATTTCGAAGCATCCGATACGGTGTTCGCCGGCCGCGCCGTAGCCCATCTTCACGATCACGTCGACGCGCCGCACCACACCGTGGGTGACCGAGGTGGTGCGGCCACTCTTGATCACAGTGTCGCCGAGCTCGGGGTCGCCGAGTTCGGCGGGCGTGACACCGATTCCGAGGATGGCGGGGTCGAACCGGCGGTCCTCGATCGTTGCGACTGCGCAATCGCCGGCCACCCCGAGATGGGAGCGGGTCAGCACCCCGAGACGGTTGCGCTCGGTCCGGTTGTCGTCGTGCGGGCCGGGTTGGACGACGACGTCACCGATCGCACCGTCCGGGCCGTGCAGGACATGCCAGTTGCTCAGCACCAACGGGGTGCCCTCGGTGGCGTCGTAGACGATGCAGCCGAGGGTGCCCGCGGTTTCGTTGATGTTGGCGATGCTGATGCCCGGCACGACCGGGTCACGCCGAATCTTCGTCTCCGGTGGGCGGGCCTCGGCGACGACGCGGAACGACGGCTCGTAGCGGCGCTCGAGGACGTCGGTCGGGACCGCGAACCCGCCCACATCGATCGATTCCGGAATCTCGGTGGTGCCGAGGGACTCCAAGTGCTCGGGCGCGACCTTCTGCCCGACGGTGAACTGCAGCGACAGGATGTCGGTCGTGTCGCCGCCGGTGATCTTGTAGCCGACGCCGATCGAGGTGATATTGGGATCGTCGAGGTAGCCCGCTCCCCGGGCGCGGATGAATCGCCGCAACGCGGCCGGCAACTGCTCGTCGGTGGTGGGGGAGTGGCTGGAGCGTCGCTCGGCGGGCATAAGGATTGGGCTCCTTCATGATCCGGACAGGTCGATCCTGCGACGATCGCCGCGCCTATCGGATACACCCTCCGCCCGCTCCCGAATCGTGGCGACGATCACAACATGAGATCCCCTTCCTCTCGATTTCATCGCGAATTTCCGGCGGCGGAGCCCGCTGATCGCGGATTGTTCATCCGGGAGTTGTCGCAGGCTGCTGATAGCCTGCCGGTGTCCCGAGCCAGGCGGCGAATTGCCCGATTCCGCTGAGACTCAGTCGATTGCGTAGGAGGAAGAAATGTTCGACCCGCCGGCCATGCCGCCGAGCGCTCTCGCCTTGATCGAATCCGGACGACTGCCCAAGCCGCTGGTCGAACACTTCGGCCCCGACCATCAGCCGTCGAGCGAACCCGGCCGATGGAACGAAATCGCCTGGGCTATCTACCTTCAGCTCGACAATCCCGCACTGGATCCCGACGTACGCGGCCCGCTGGCGCTGCTCGGCGCCTACGCCTTCATCAAAACCTGCGAATACGAGTTCCAAGTGCTGGTGAAGCGCTCGGAACTGGCCATGGAGTTGCTGAGCCGAGCCGAAAAGCACGGCATCAGCGAGGAGGAGATCGATCCATTGAACAAGTGGGCCTACGACGCATACGAGGCGGGCGCCGGTATCCGATAAGGAAATCTTCGGCCGATAACCGCAGCCCCACGAGAACAGAAGCGGGATGGCGACACCATCCATCCCGCGCCCGAGGCCTGAGCTGGCGGCGCTAACCCGTCGACCGGTCAGGCGAAGCGGCGAATGAACTCCAGGCTCGTTTCGGCGACCTCGCGCCAACCGCTGTCGATGGTGATCGAATGGCCGCGGCCCGGCATCTCGACGAACTCGGTGATATCGGGATTGGCCTGCTGTTTGCGGTAGGACGCCATCGAGATCGCCCGGGGGACGGTGTTGTCCCTTTCACCCGAGATGATCAGCAAGGGACCGCGTTGTGGGTTTCGGGTGTCGACCTTGGTCTCCGACCAGGGATTGAGGTTGGCGGCCGCCGCTTGGAACAGGGGAGCACCGGGTGCGGGTACGGCAAAGGTCTCGAACAGCTGTTTCGCCTCGACCTCGTCGACGGCGTTGGCGAAGCTGAACCGGAACTGCTCGAAGGTCAGCGCGACGGCGCGGCGGCGGTTCGCGGGATTGCCGAGTACCGGGGCGGCCGCGCGGAGTGAGCTGATGGGCAGTGGGAGCACTCCGCGGAAGGGAGCGGCATCGATGGCCACCGAGGCGACCGACAGTCCACGGCCGGCGAGGATCTGGGTGAGCAGACCACCGAAGGAGTGGCCGACGACGGCTGGTTTGCGGTCGAGCCGGCCGATGACGTCGGCGTAATGGCCGGCGACTCGGCCGACGGTTTTGCCCGCGAACACGTCGGGACGCTCGTGGGCCGCTTCGACTGTCTCGGGGTCGTCGGGCCAGCCCGGCGCGACGGGCGCGTAGCCCGCCTCGGCGAACAGAGCGGCCCAACGCTGCCAGCTGCCGGCCAGCAGCCAGAGGCCATGGATGAAGACGACGGGGGTCCGACCGCTGTCGTTGGCTCGGTCGATCTGGTCGAGGGTGTGCTGGTCGATGCTGGGGGACAACGGTTTTCCTGTCACTGATCGGCCGCCTGGTCGATGAGGTCGGCGACGGCGGCGGGTTGGGAGACGAGGCAGGCATGCGATGCGGAGATCTCGCTGGTGCGCGCGCCCATGCGGGCCGCCATGGCGTGCTGGGACGCCGGGGGGATGACGCGGTCTTGTCCGGCGACGAGATACCAGCTGGGTACGGTCGCCCAGGCGGGCCGGCCCGAGGGTTCGAGATTGGCGGCGAGTGCGAGTGAACGCTGGTGGGCGATCATGTCCGCGACGGTCTGCTCGTCGACGTCCTGGGCGAAGACCTCCCGGAAGTAACGGGGATCGACGTAGGCGTCGACACCGGCGCCTGTGCTGGTCACCGCCAAGGCGGGCGGCAGCAGACGGCTTCCGGGGTAGCGGATCGGATCCAGCGCCAGCTGGGCCGGCTCGTTCTGCTGCGGCGCGAACGCCGCGATATACACCAGGGCGGTGACGTCGGGATCGGAGACGTTGGAAATGACAGCTCCGCCGTACGAGTGGCCGACGAGAACGATCGGGCCGTCGATGTCGGCGAGATGCCGTTCGATGGCCGCCGCGTCGGCCGCCGGGCTGCGCAGCGGGTTGGCCGGTGTGACGACGTGGTGGCCGTCGGCACGCAGCTCGGCGGCGACGCCGTCCCAACTGGTGTCGTCGGCGAACGCGCCGTGGACCAGCACGATCGTCGGGCGCGGCGGTGCTGCCTGCGTCGGCAGGGCCGTCAGCGCACTGGCACAGAGACCGCACAGCGCGGCGAGCACACCGGTGAATGTCGTTGTCCGCATGAGTTTTTGCTCCCCTCAGCTGTGCAGGGCGGCGCGCAGGGCGGCGACGGCTTGGGCGACGGCGGCGCGGGCGGCGTGGGTGTGGTGCAGGGAGTTGACCATGACGAAGTCGTGGACGATCCCGCCGTAGCGGACGGCGGTGACGGGCACGCCCGCCGCGCGGAGTTTGCCCGCGAACGCTTCACCTTCGTCGCGCAGCACGTCGGCTTCGGCGGTGATCACCAGTGCGGGAGGCAGGCCTGCGAGCTGATCGAGGCTCGCGCGCAGTGGCGAGGCCGTGATCTGGGCTCGCTCGGTATCGCTGGTGGTGTACTGGTCCCAGAACCACCGCATACCTTCGCGGGTGAGGAAATAGCCTTCGGCGAACTGCTGATAGGAGCCGGTGTCGAAGTTGGCATCGGTGACCGGGTAGAACAGCACCTGCGCCCGGAAGGATACGTCGCCGCGCTCTTTCGCCATCAAGGTCAGGGCGATGGCCATATTGCCGCCCACCGAGTCACCGGCAATCGCGATCCGCGAGGTATCCAGGCCCTTCGCCGCGCCTTCGGTGGCGACCCACTGCGCGACACGGTAGGACTGCTCGTTGGCGATGGGATAGCCCACCTCGGGTGAGCGGTCGTACTCGGGAAAGACCACGGCGGCGCCGGCGCCGACGGCCAGATCGCGGACGAGCCGGTCGTGGGTGTGAGCGTTACCGAAAACCCAACCGGCGCCGTGGGTGTAGACGATCACCGGCAATGGGCCCGAGGCATCGACCGGCTTGACGATGCGCACCGGCACCGAGCCGGTAGGACCGCCGGCGACGGTGATCCATTCCTCGTCGATGGCGGGCTTGTCGATCGGGGAGTCCTGGACCGCATCCACCGCCTTGCGCCCCTCCTCCGGCGGCAGTTGGTAGAGGTAGGGAGGTTCGGAGGTGGCGTCGACGAATTCTTGCGCGGCGGGCTCTAGGGGCAGGTTGTGGGGGTTGCCTGGCATGATGACCAATCCTGACGAGGTGGGAAACGGTGGGCCTTCAGTCTTCGTCACCGCGCCTGCTCCGCGCCCCGCTCGGCGAGCCAAAAACCCCTACAAATCAGACATGTTCGGGTGCGCGTTCGGTCGTGGTGGTGGTGCGGAAACGCTGCTGATACTTCTTCGGCGAAACCCCCAGCCGGGCCACGAATGCCCGGCGCATCACCTCACTGCTGCCGTAGCCGGCCAGTGCCGCCGCCTCGGTCACGGTGTAGCCGGCGTCGAGTTTGTCCCGGGCGAAGGTGAATCGGACGAAGGCCACGTATTCTGCGGGCGAACTGTCGAGTTCTTCACGGAACAAGCGGGTGAGATGCCGAGGACTGATCCGTGCGTGCGCCGCGAGAACTTGCACCGTATAGGGCTGGGCCGGATCGGCGTAGATCAGATCGGCCAACGCGCGCACCAAGGGACTACGCGGCGCGGGACCGCTCAGTGCCGCCGAGAACTGGGACTGTCCGCCACCGCGCTGCATGTACACCAGCAGGGATTGGGCGACCCTGCGTGCGACCGCCGCACCGTGGTCGTCTTCTACCAGTGCGAGCGCGAGGTCGATCCCGGCGGCGACACCGGCCGAGGAGTACACCGATCCGTCTCGCACGTAGATCGCGTCAGGATCCACCCGGATGTCCGGGAACCGCGTCGCGAGATCGCGGGTGAACTTCCAATGCGTCGTGGCGCGTCGCCCGTTCAGCACACCGAGCTCGGCCAGGACGAACGCGCCGCTGCAGACCGAAGCCAGTCGCCGCGTGTGGCGAGCCATCTGCGTGGTGGCAGCGAGCACCTCGGGGGTGACGAAGCGGGCCGGCGGCAGTTCGCTGCCCGGGATCAGCACGGTGTCGAACTGTCCCGCTTCCAGTGCGCTGCCCATCGCGCACACCCGAGTGCCGAGGGACGTCACCACTGGGCCGCCATCGGGCGAGACGGTGACCACGTCGTAGCCGGGCAGCGACTGATTGGCCTCGACGAACACTTCGGCAGGCCCGGTGTAGTCGAGCATCTTCACACCGTCGAAGACCAGGATGCCGATGCGGCGCCGTTGCGCGACCACCGGCGCGGGCGATTTCATCCGCACGGACGCGGTCATCGTCCGGCCCGCTGCTGGTTGCGCCATTGCAGCGGCGCCATGCCGTACTCGGCTCGGAACCGCCGGTTGAAATGGCTCACGTTGGTGAAGCCGGTGCGCCGGGCCACCTCGGCGACCACCGGTTCGACCCGGGATTCGGTGAGAAACGCTGCCGCTCTACGTAACCTGCGCTGAATGATCCATTCCGCTACGCCGATCCGACGGCCTGCCTCCGCCCAGCGGGAATACAGTCTGCGCAACGACACGTCGTGGGCTTCGGCGATGCCGCGCGGTGTCAGCGCTGGATCGTGCAGGTGGGCGTCGATGTAGAGCCCGACCCGCACGATCAGGCTGTCGTCCATCTCCGCCCGGCCGCTGCGCTCATCTCGCGCCGTGGTCACCAGTGCCCGTACGAGTTGGACGGTGGCCTGCCCTACCGCCTGCGCGGCCTCGGCCGGCAGTTCGGTGGTGGTGTGGCAGAGCTCCGCGAAGTGAGCGCGGACCAGTGGGTAGACGGGACTGGCCGGCAGGAACGGTGCGGCCTCGCGGATGACGTCGACCGGCACGTCCAGCAGACCCGGGTCGAATATCACGACCGTGTTGTCCGATACAGCCGACTGCCGATACATGTAGGGGCGTGAGGTGTCGATCAACGTCACCTGTCCCGGTTCGGTGAGCCCGGCACCCTCGGCGGTGGTGAGCAGCCCCGCGGCGCGTACCGGCATGAACATCGCGAACTGTTCGGGCGCGCCCTGCGCGATGTGGCGTGCGCTGCGGACGACACACAGCCCGGTACCGGTATTGCGCAACACGTGCACGCCCGGCCCGAGATCGACCATCGACATTCGGTGCCTGATCTCGCGGTCGACCACATAGGTCACCGACTGCGGGTTCTCATGGTCGTTGAACACCGCGTCCAGCGCCGCGGCGCGGTCGGCAAGCGCGATCAGATCGCTGTCGTACACCAACAACTGCCGCAGCCTCTCACCCAACGCACACTCACCCGGGAAACGGTAGACGAGCACAGCCTTGATCGTCCGGCCGAGACGACCTCGGTGGCACGCTCAGCAAAGCCGATCACCAGCACAGTGGTGAAATCGATCCGGCGAGCGACGTCGTGTGTGGCACGCAGAGCACAGCGCGGCTCGACCCGAGCGGCCCAGCTACTTCCGAGGCGCCCGCTGTTCACCGGTGAAGCCGCAGTCGGAGGATCTGCGCGTGGGCTCGTCGGGGAGGCCACGGCCGACCAGTCGGCGAAGTGATCCCTGGGCGTGCGGATATCTCGAATTCAGTGGAATCTCAGCCGGGGGAGGCGTTGGCGGCCCGGTCGAAAATCGGTGGCACGGTGATATCGCGAATGGTTGACTGCGCCTCCATGATCCCACTCGATGTTCGGCCGTTGTTCCGGCAGGAAAGGCACGCGCTGCTCGAGCTGCTCCAGTCGTTGAGCTCGGCAGACTGGGAGAAACCGACGGTGTGCGCGGGGTGGAATGTGGCCGATGTGACCGCCCACATCCTCAACGACTACATGCGGCGGATCTCTGGCAGCCGAGACCAGCACGGCGGTGCCGCCTTCGCCGACGATGAAACGTTGCCGGCCTACTTGGCGCGCGTGAACGGGGAGTTCGTACGCGCGATGCGCCAATGCAGCCCCAGGCTGCTCACCGATCTCCTCGCCTACCTCGGCCCCGAACTGGACCGGGTCTGGGCAGGAACAGCGGATCTCGCCGGTCCCGCGCAGTTAAACGTTTCGTGGGCGGGTGCTGGTACCAGTCCGGCATGGCTCGACATCGCCCGTGAGTACACCGAGTTCTGGGTCCATCAGCAGCAGATCCGTGACGCGGTGTCTCGTCGTGGCGCCGACGATGTCGCCCTTGTGCGCCCGGTGCTGGTGACTTTCCTGCACGCGGTGCCGTGGGCGCTTCGTGAGCGGGTTCGGCCCGAGGGGACCGCGGTGCGGTTCGAGATCACAGGTCCGGCGGGCGGTCGCTGGTCGGTGGTGTCCGACGGTTCGAGCTGGCACCTGACGGCCGAGCACGCCGAGGACCCCGCCGCGGTGGTGCGGATGGACCAGGACTCGTTCTGGCGGCTGGCCAGTCGCGGCATCAGCGTCGAGCAGGCCCGTCAACGGTCCGAATTGCATGGCGACCCGGAATTGGCGAATGGCGCGACAACACTGCTCGCAGTGGTCGCCTGAACCCTGGACGAGATGGTCGCCGGGAATCGGCGCCAGATCAACGACGAGCGCACGGCAGGGGCGCCGCACCGGAGAGTTGACCAGATTTCGATTTTGGTCATAGAGTCACCTCATGTCACCCGAAGCTCGTGGCCGCACCCCGGAGGACCGCCGGCGCCGGTCCGAAGAACTCTTGAACGGTGCCGCTGAGTTGTTGCTCCGGCTCGGCTACCGGCATGTGACCGTCGACGACATCGCCCGCCGGGCGGGGGTCGGTAAGGGCACCGTGTATCTGCACTACACATCCAGGGACGAGCTGCTGCTCGCGGTGCTGCAACGCGAGGTCGTGAGCTCGATCGACCACCTCGTGACGGTGTTGCGCGAGGACGCGATGACGACCGCGCTCCATCGGCTGACCGAGGTCCACTTCCTCGGGGTGATGCGCAGGCCATTGTTGCGGGCGCTGTACCTCGGCGATCCCGATGTGCTCGGCAAACTTGCCACCGAGCTCCACCGGAACCAGGGCGAGCGCCATCACCGCGCCTTCGACGATTACCTGCATCTGCTGGCCGGTCACGGGCTGTTGCGCGAGGACCTACCGGTCGCCGAGATCTCCTACGGTTATCACGCGATCTTGCACGGCTACCTGAGTGAAGACTCGTATGACCGTGGCGCGTCCGGCATTTCGCTCGAGCGCAAGGCGCGGTTGCTGGCGGCCACGGTGCATCGAACCTTCGAAGTCCCGCAGGCGAGCCCAGCGGCCATTCAGGAGATCAACGAGAGCGCGGTCCGGCTGTTCGCCGAGGCAGCCGACCATGGCCGGGCGCAACTGTACCCACCGGCGAACTGAAGGAACCGCCATGCACATCGGCACCTTGATCCATGAGCAGGGCACGACCGTGAACGACCTGGTGCAGCGCGCTCACAGTGCGGCAGCGACGGGGCTGCGCGGGGTCTGGTTGGGCCAGAACAATGGCTGGGATGCTCTGACCGTGGCCGCGGTGATCGGCCGTGCGGTCTCGACGGTCGACGTGGGAACGGCGGTCGTTCCGACCTATCCGCGACACCCGCTGATGTTGGCCGGCCAGGCGCTGACCGTGCAATCCGCCATGGCTTCCCGGCTGACACTCGGCATCGGCGTCAGCCATCCGCACATCATCGAGGGGCAATTCGGCTATTCGTTCGAGCGTCCCGCGCAGCATCTGCGCGAGTACCTCCAAGTGTTGATGCCATTGCTGCGCGGCGAGAGCGTGCACTTCGCCGGTGAGCGCCTGCGAGCCGCGGGACGGATCGATGTCGTGTCGCCACAACCGCCCTCGGTGCTCATCGGCGCGCTGGGCCCGGCCATGCTCCGCCTCGCAGGCGAATTGGCCGATGGCACGGTGACCACGTGGATCGGACCGTCGGCCTTGGATCATCACATCGTCCCGAGACTCACCCGGGCCGCGGCAGCCCCAGGACGGGCAGCGCCCAGGGTGGTGGTGTGCCTGTTCGTCGGCGTGACCCACAACGCAGACGAGCTCCGAACCACGCTCGCCCATCGCTACGGCGCGGCGGGCGAGATCGCCAGCTATCGCGCCGCGCTGGACCACGAGGGGGCCGGCGGCCCGGAACATACCGCGATCCTCGGTGACGAGAATGCGGTCGAAAGCCGGATCCGCCATCTCTTCGAGGCGGGTGCGACCGAACTGGTGGCGATGCCCGTCGGCACCGAGGACGAGCAGGCGCGTACGGCGGAGCTGCTGGGCGCGCTCACGAAGTGAAGCCGGGTGCGAGGCCGCTGTTCGCGACCGACGCGTCGAGGGCCGTCATCGATCGGCGGGCCGAGGGCGCGAGGGGGCGTCGCGTCCGAGCACAGTGCGCGGGGCGACGGGCTCGTGACAATGACTGCAGGCGAGGTAGGGGACCATGTCGTGTCCGCATTCGCTGTGCTGAAGAATCACCGGCGGGCCGTCCTCGCCCATGAGATGCGTGTCGCCCCAGCGTAATAGGGCGAGAATGACAGGGAGCAGGTCCTTGCCCGCACTGGTCAGGTGGTATTCGTATCGGGGCGGCTTGTCGCTGTAACGGCGCTGCTCGACGATTCCGTGTTCCATCAGCACTGCGAGCCGATCGCTGAGGATATTTCTCGCGACGCCGAGTTCGGTCCGCAACTCCTCGAATCGGTGCAGCCCCTTGAAGGCGAACATCGACCGCACGATCATCAGCGTCCATCGATCACCGATGATCTCCGCTGTCCGGGCGATCGAACAATCCATTCGGGCAAGGCTCGTCTGCCGCATCCGTCCCACACCGCCTTCTCGCGCCACCCGTCACCGGCCGGCGCATGCTTGCGAGCTTGCCTGTCGGGCAATCGTTAGAGTAGGTTTCATTTCGAAACTTACTATACCGCCCAGCTCTGGCCTCGGCCTAACCGCCGAGCCCCTCCCGGCGGCCAGCCGAAAGTCCAGGCTGCCCGAACACGAGCCGATTCGGCCAACAACGTGCTGTGACACCGGAAAGGTAACCATGCCCGACAACGCTCTGTGGCTCGATGACATCGCCATCGGCGACCGATTTCGCACCGAGACCTACGACCTCACCGCCGAGGCGATCATCGACTTCGCCAACCAATGGGACCCCCAGCCGTTCCATCTCGACGAAAAGCGCGCGCAGATCACCTTTTTCGAAGGACTGGCCGCCAGCGGCTGGCAGACTGCCTCGATCACCATGCGGCTCCTGGTCACCACCGGACTTCCTTTGGCCACCGGTATCATCGGCGCCTCCATCGACCTCACCTGGCCCACCCCCACCCGGCCCGGTGACCAGCTCCACGTCGAACTGGAAGTCACCGACGTCCGCACCTCCACATCCAACCCCAGCCGTGGATTCATCACCACCGCCTACGACACCCTCAACCAGCACGGGGACGTCCGCCAGCGCGCCACCGCAAAGCTCCTGGCATTCGCCAAACCCCGATAACCTCCGGCGCCGAGCGAAGTCGAGCCGATAGAGCGCACAGAGGCGGCCGACGCCCGCCGCGGCGGGGAGCGTACCGACATCCCCGAACTGATCCGAGGTTGGTTGGCCCTGACGACCAGCGGCTCACACCACTGGCCGGTGATGTCGGAGTGCTCGTGCACGCGCGTTCCGAACCGACTCTCGCGGAGTTGATCAGGCAGCGTTACGCGCGATACCGCTGATCGCGCCGTTGCCCTCATCGTCAACCTCCGCCGACGATGCGTAAGGCCCTCTGAAGCACGTCGGCTGCGTCGCCACGGCTCAGACAGGATGCCCGACGGACCCGCCGAGTTGGACGACGGTCTGCCGAAGCTCCTCGAGATGATTCTCGAGAACTTGCGCCGGTGTGGCGTCGCGGTCGAGGCAGACCTTCGCGGCGGCAGCGGTCGCGATGGCATGTTGTGCGCCATTGCCCATGAACTTGGTGACCGAGCCGGCGATATGTGTCACGCTGATGTGCTTTCCGGCCATCATCAGGTTGTCGAGGTCGGGCGTGTACAGGCACCGGAAGGGTACTTCGAACGGGGTGTCGTCGCGGGTGTCCCACTTCCAGTCCCGGAGCCGGAAGTCGTAGGTCTCGTGGCCGGGGTAGTGGAGGCAGAAGGCGCCGGAGTTCCAGGCGACGGTATCGTCGAACCCGGTGTGCTCACGAATATCGTTCTCGGTCAGCACATAAGCGCCTCGGTACCTGCGGAACTCTCCTTGACCAGGAACGTGTGCTACCCAGTCGAGTGCCAGGTTCGCGTAAGTATCCGGTTCGAGGGTCTTGACGTTCGAGAACGTTCCGTAGATCGCCCGCAAGAGGTGGTCGCGGATGCGTTCGGCGTCGGTGTAGGGGTCGAGGTCCTGGCCGTACTCCCAGAAGTGGGTCAACGGGGACAACATTCGGCGTCGGATACTCGGGTCCGGGGTGCGGGCGGGGCCTGCGAGAGGTCCCGGTGCGTTGTCGACGCCGGGGCGTTCGAGCTGCCCACCGAGGTTGGCGTAGTCCTTGGCCACCTCGACGGCCCAAGGGACGTCCGGGAAGTCCGTCGGGTGGTCCGCTTCGCGAGTTCGGAAGAACAGTGTGTTGCCGTGATGGGACTCGACCCGGTTCTCGGGAGCGAGTGGCTCGTTGAACTCGGCCCGGCTCTCGTAGCCGAACATGGTTTCGGCGCCGGCCAGCAGGCCGAGGATCGCGGTACCGGTGCAGTCGATGAAAACCGCGCCATGGAACCGGGTTTCCGATCCGGAGCGGGCTTCCCGGGCGTCGATCGCGACGATTCGGTCACCGTCACGGACCAGGTCGTAGATCTGGTGCTCGAGGAACACCGAAACCGTAGGTTCTGCTCGGAGAAGATCGAGTGCGGCGAGATCGCCGTCGTCGGACCGTTCCGAGAGTGCTTTGACGAGGGGGCCAGTTTCTCCGCGGGGGGTCAAACCGATCTCATTGCTTGCGTTTCCGCCCAGAACCGGGCGGTTCTGGATGAGGGCCACGGTCAGGCCCAGCCGGCCTGCCGCGAGCGCGGCCGCACAGCCGGTGACACCGCCGCCCGCGACCACCACGTCGAATGTTCCACCGTCGACTGGTTTCTGTGGCAGGCCACGCAACTGTCTGCGCCAGGCACGAGCGCTGGGATCGATGCCGTTGGGTGGTTCCGCGTCGCTGGTGGTCAGATAGATGGCATCGCATCGGCCGTCGAATCCGGTGAGGTCGGTGAGAGTGATCCTGGTTCGGCCGGAAGGCAGGTCGACCCGGCCCGCGTCCTCCCAGTTCCAGTCATGCCCGTTCGCGCCGAACTCGACCGGCAGCCGCTCGCCGTTGAACGAGACGGCGAACCGGCCGGGGTGGTGGGAGGGCACCCAGTCCTTGGCACGCACCCACACGCGGTATCTGCCGGCTGCCTCGATGTCGATCACAGTGGTTGCGTCAGCGACGGGGACGCCCAGGCCGTGGGCGAGCAGGTACGGCGACCCCATCTCCATCTCGAACTGGGAGTCCAGCGTCCAACCGCCGAAATCGTCGAACTCCTCGGCCTCGACGAGGATGTGATGGCCGGTGGCCACGGCCTTGTCGTCTGTCATAGGGCGCTCCGTCGCTGGGGTGCGGAAGGTACGGGCGGAGAATTCGAGGGGTCGCTACCGGCCGCGTGCACGGCCGCCGGTCGGCGGGTGGTTGCGCCGGGAACTCGAACTGCTCATGTGACTTAACCAAATGATCAAGTCTTTTGACTAGATTCGCACCGTCGCCGACGATACGTCAAGCGAGCGGGCTGATCGGAGGGACCTCCCGGCCACGTGTGAGCGCTTCGCCATCGAGCTTGTGGACGCGGCGTTCGTGGCGGTGGCGACGACGTAGCCCGCTACCTCACCTGGCGCCGACGATGCGTAATGCCATCTCGGCGTAGGCGGTCCCGATGTCTTCT
>NZ_BAFY01000144.1 GCF_000308555.1 Nocardia cyriacigeorgica NBRC 100375
ATTTCGCGTCCCATCCGGTCCAGGCGATCACCGCCGCACCCTCGGGTATCGGCCCGTGCCGCCGCTCCCAGTCCCGCAGGTCCGCGGCCGTGATCGCATGGTCCCGGTCGTGTGCGCATTCGGCGCGCACATCGATCCTGACCGCGGGCAGCAGCAGATCATCGAGATCCAGTTCGTCGGCGGCAAGACCCGCCGGGTCGAAATGAACAGGCGCACCCCAATGCGTGCCCGTGTGCTCTCCCTGCCGCACATATCGCAGGTAGTAACCGTCCTCGGCGATCGTCGCCACCATCTCGATCTCGAACGCGGGATCACCCGGATAGACCGGTGTGCTCGCCGGATCGTGCACGTGCGAAAGATTCACCAGCCGCCCGAACGGATTCATCGCACCTCCGGCCGCAGCACTGCCCCGCCGAACCAGCGGCACACCAGCAGCGCCATTTCCACATCGAGCCGATCATCGGAGATGGGCTCCCCGCGACGTTCGATTGCCCGATTGACCCGGTATTTCACCGAATTCGCGTGCAGGTTGAGCGCCTGGGCGGCGGCTTTGTGGCTCGACCCGGTGTGCAGGAATACCCGCAAGGTCTCCCGCAGTCGCGCGTCGTTGTCGCTGTCGACGGCGAGCGGACCGAGCACCTGCTGCACCCACTCGCGGGCCTCGGCGAGATCGCGCCCGAGTAAGGCGGCGGCGGTCAGTCCCGGATCGGATGCGGCCGTGACGCGCTCGGCCGCCTGCCCGCCCGCCAGCGCGACCGCGCGGGCCCGCAGGGCTTGCCGATGCGAATCCCGGAAGCCGTCGACGCCGGGCAGCGGGGTGCCGAGCGCGATCCACGGGGCGTCGGTGCGGGTTTCGGTGAAGCGGCGGACCTGCTGGGCGCAGTCCTGGCCGGTCGCCGAGGCCAGCGGTATCCAGCCCCATCCGGTCAATCGGTCTGCCGCGACGAACAATCCGGTGCCGAGAGCGTCCATGAATTCGGCGAGTTCGCGCACGAACCGCTCCAGCCGGCCGAGCTCGTCACCACCGCTGGGCATCCATAACACCAGCGCCAGATGGGTGCGCCGCAAGGGGTAGCGGATCGCATCGGTCACCGCGTCGATGTCGACCGCGTGACCGTCGAGCACCTCCCGCACGCGCACCGCCCGCATGCTGTTGCGATTCTCCAGCCAGCGATCGCGTTCGTTCTGATAGGTCTCGACCACCTGCTGGGAGATCCAGTCGATATAGCCGAAGGTGATCGTGGTGATCTGCTCGAAGACATCCAGCCGCACCTGCGGATCGAGATCGAGTGCCCTGACCTCCTCGGAGACGATGCTGAGCAGTTTCTGCTGACCGAGGCGGTAGGCGCGGACCAGCGCGTTCGGGGCGATACCGTGCTGGGCGAGCCGTCGCGCGTACTCCAGCGCGGCGGTCGGCGGCTCCACGTTCTCGATCGGGATGGCGTGCTGGATCGCGGAGAAGATGGTGTCGACGTTGCCCTCGACGCTGTCGCGCAGCAGCTCGTGCAGCTGCTGGTCGCCCTGGAGATCCTCGATCTCAGTGAGCAGATGCTGGTTGAATCGTGCGGCTGACCTCGCCGAGGCGGTCGGCGAGCCGTTCGACCGCCACCGCGGCCTGCAGGCCGACCTGCGATTCGTCGTCTCCAACGGGCATGGCCAACAGTAGAACGCGCCGCGTCCGCTGGTTCGCGCATTGACGGGAGCTTGTCTCCGGGAGACAAACCGGGCCGCAACCTTCATCGCCGCGCGACGGTGTGATCCAGATCTCGAATTCCTAGCGTTATGGCACAGACCACAGCCGTACCGCCAGGAGTGACGATGAACCTTTCCACGCTGCCCGATCGCCGCGCCGCGCAGCATCCGACCGCGCCCGCCCTCGCCGACGATCACATCGAACTCGACAACGCCGGATTCGTGGATGCGGTACGCCGGGCCGCGGGGACCCTACGCGCGCACGGGGTCGGCGCGGGCGACGTCGTCGCGGTGATGCTGCCCAACACTGTGGACCTGGTCGTCACGCTGTTCGCCGCCTGGCGCCTCGGTGCGGCGGTGACTCCGCTGAACCCGGGACTGGTCGCGGACGAGGTCGCTTATCAGGTCGCGGATTCGGGCGCGGCGGCGCTGGTCGTCGCCCGCCCGCTCGACACGGTTGTCGACGTGCCGGTGGTGTTGCCGGTCGACGCGCTCGCCGACGGTGCGGCCACGGAAGCGATCGAGGTCCCGGCCGACGCGCTCGCCCTGCTCATCTACACCAGCGGCACGACCGGCAGGCCGAAAGGGGTGATGCTCGACCACGCCAATCTGAACGCGATGTGCGCCATGGTGATCGAGGCCTTCGCGCTGACCTCGGCCGATCGCAGCCTGCTCGTGCTGCCGCTGTTCCACGTCAACGGCATCGTGGTCAGTACCCTCTCGCCGCTGCTGGTGGGCGCGAGTACCACCATCGCCGGCCGATTCAGCGCGCAGACGTTCTTCGATCGGCTCGAGCGCAGCGCCGCCACCTACTTCTCCGCGGTGCCGACGATCTACACCATGCTCGCCGATCTGCCGGACGACGTGCGCCCGGATACGTCCGCGGTGCGGTTCGCGATCTGCGGTGCGGCACCGGCGAGCGTGGAGTTGCTGGAGAAGTTCGAATCCCGTTACCGCATCCCGATCATCGAGGGATATGGGTTGTCGGAGGGGACGTGCGCCAGCACGGTCAACCCGCTGACCGGGCGCCGCAAGCCGGGCACGGTGGGCCTGCCGTTGCCCGGCCAGCGGGTGCGCATCATCGATCCGGACGGGGTGGAGGCCGGGCCGGGGGAGGCCGGTGAGGTACTGATCGCCGGACCGAACGTGATGCGCGGCTACCTGAATCGCCCGCAGGAGACGGCGCGCACCGTCGTCGACGGCTGGTTGCGCACCGGTGACGTCGGCCGTTTCGACGAGGACGGCTATCTGGTGCTGGTCGATCGCGCCAAGGACATGATCATCCGCGGCGGGGAGAACATCTACCCGAAGGAAATCGAAACCGTCGTCTATCAATTGCCCGATATCGCCGCGGCGGCGGTCGTCGGCCGCGAGCACGGGGTCTACGGCGAGGAGCCGGTGCTGTACGTGGCTTTGAATTCCGGCGCACGCATCGACGCACAGCGCATCCACGAACACCTCAGCGCCTCGCTGTCGAAATACAAAGTGCCAGTGGAGATCACGATTCTCGACCGGTTGCCCGTCAACGCGGTCGGCAAGCTCGACAAACCGAAGCTGCGGCAGCTGGTCGCCGAACGCTAGAACTCTGCCCACCCTCTCAGAAGGAGTCGAAACATCATGGGTTTCACGACACCGGATCTGCCCGCGGTAGATCCACACGAATTCTTGCGCAAACCGCTGATGGAGCGGATGCGTATCCTCGCCCTGGATTGGGCTGAAAACGGCTTCGGTTCACCGAAAATGGTGCACTGCGTCTACATCGCGAAATTGATCGTGCTCTATGCCATCGGCGGAATCACCGTCGCGACGGCGACGTCCGGGCTGCCCGCGTTCTGGCACGTCACCGAAGGGTGGAACCAGCCGATCGTCTACCAGAAGCTCATCATCTGGACGGTGTTGCTGGAGGCGATCAACATCGCCGGGTCGTGGGGGCCGCTGGCGGGCAAGGTGAAGCCGATGACCGGCGGCATCCTGTTCTGGGCTCGGCCCGGAACCATTCGCCTGCGGCCCTGGAAGTGGGTGCCGGGCACCAACGGGGATCGTCGAACCTGGCTCGATGTGGGGCTCTACCTCGCGTTGCTGGTGAGCCTGTTCGTGGCGTTGGTTCGGCCAGAAGTGAGCAGCACCTCGCTGTCGGCGGCGCTGCCGGACAACACCTCGGGACTGGTGAATCCCGTGCTGCTCGTCGCGCCGATCGCCCTGCTGATCCTGAACGGTCTGCGTGACAAGACGATTTTCCTTGCGGCCCGCGGTGAACAGTATCTGCCCGCATTGGTGTTCTTCGCCGCCTTGCCGTTCGTGGACATGATCATCGCGTTGAAACTGCTGATCGTGATCGTGTGGCTCGGCGCCGGGTTCTCGAAGTTCGGCAAGCATTTCTCGAATGTGGTGCCGCCCATGGTGAGCAATAGTCCGTCGACGCCGTTCAAGGCGATCAAGCGCGCGCACTACCGGAACTTTCCGAACGATATGCGGCCGTCGCGGTTGGCCGACTTCATGGGGCATGTCGGCGGTACCACCGTCGAGATTCTGACGCCGCTGGTCCTGCTGTTCTCCACGAACACGTATCTGACCGTGGCCGCCGTCGCCATGATGGTGATCTTCCACCTGTTCATTCTGTCCACGTTCCCGCTGGCGGTGCCGCTGGAATGGAACCTGCTGTTCGCCTACGCGGCGGTGTTCCTGTTCGTCGGCTTCCCCAACGCCGACGGCTACGCGCCGTGGAACATGTCGTCGCCGTGGCTGCTCGCGGTAATCGTCGCGGCGCTGGTGTTCTTCCCGATTCTGGGTAACCTGCGCCCCCACAAGGTGTCGTTCCTGCCGTCCATGCGGCAATACGCGGGCAACTGGGCCTCGGCGATCTGGACCTTTGCTCCTGGCACCGAAGCCAAACTCGACCGGGTGACCCGTTCGGCGAAGAACCAGATCGACCAGTTCATCGAGTTCGGCTACGAACCCGAATGGGCGGAGATCACCTTGCAGAAGA
The DNA here is from genome assembly GCF_000308555.1 of Nocardia cyriacigeorgica NBRC 100375. Classification (GTDB taxonomy): domain Bacteria; phylum Actinomycetota; class Actinomycetes; order Mycobacteriales; family Mycobacteriaceae; genus Nocardia; species Nocardia cyriacigeorgica. The sequence goes on from NZ_BAFY01000144.1 coordinate 4,679, forward strand.
CCATCGCCTGGCGCAGCATGCACAGCCAAGCGCGCGGATTGTTCTCGCTGCTGCTGTCGCGGCTGCCCGACATCGACGAACGGACCGTGCGCGAGGCCGAATTCCTCTGCAACTCGATCATCGGGTTCAACTTCGGCGACGGACATCTGCACGGGCCGGAAATGATTCGCGCCGTGCAGGACGAGGCACGGTTCGAACCGGGCGAATGTGTCATCGCGTGGGTGGAGTCGGAGGCGTTCGGCAGCGGTGTCCAGCGCTACTTGCTGATCGATGCGGCCGTCGGGGTGATCGAGCGCGGCTGCTGGAAGGTGGCCGACGCGGTGGCCGAGCAGCCGTGGCTGCCCAACGGGCCGATCCCGTTGCAGGTGAGCTGGACTCGTGCGGCCGACGGTGCGCCGCAGGCTCCACGGCAGGGTGATTTCGGGGTCGTCGCCTGAGACAGCGTGCGGCCAGTGTAGGCCTGAGGCACCGAGAGGAGAGGAACCAGGATGAGTACCGCAGTCGTGGTCGGAGGCGGACCGAACGGGCTCGCCGCCGCCGTCACCCTCGCCGCCGAAGGCGTGCAGGTGACGGTCCTCGAGGCCGCCGAGCAGGTCGGTGGCGGTGTCCGCTCCGGCGAAGCGATCGTGCCGGGCCTGCTGCACGATCACTGCGCGGCCATCCATCCGATGGCCGTCGGATCGCCGCTGCTCGCCGGCCTCGGGCTCGAACGCTATGGCCTGCGCTGGCGGTGGCCGGAGATCGACTGCGCGCACCCGCTCGACGACGGCAGTGCGGGAGTGCTGTACCGCAGCGTCGACGACACGGCCGCCGGTCTCGGCGACGACGGCGCCCGGTGGCGGGCGGCATTCGCCCGCCCCGCGGCCCGATTCGATGCCCTCGCCGAGGACATCATGGGACCGCTGCTGCACCTGCCCCGGCACCCGTTGACCTTGGCCCGGTTCGGCGCACCTACAGTGCTACCCGCATCGACGGTGGCGCGCTGGTTCCGGACAGCGCAGGGACGCGCACTGTTCGGCGGTGTCGCCGCCCATGCCTTCCGCCCGCTGCACTATCCGATGACGGCGGCGATCGGCATGGGCATCATCGCGGCCGGGCACCGGCACGGATGGCCGGTGGCCGAAGGTGGTTCGCAGGCCATCACCGATGCGCTGGTCGCGCTGCTCGGTGATCTGGGCGGCAAGATCGAGACCGGTGTCCGTGTCCGGTCGGCCGCGCAGCTGCCTGCCGCCGATGTCACGCTGTTCGACCTGGAACCCGCCGCGGTAGCAGGCATTCTCGGTGACCGGCTGCCCTCGCGGGTCGCCCGCGCCTACCGCCGCTTCCGACGCGCACCGGGGGCGTTCAAGGTGGACTTCGCCGTCGAGGGCGGCGTGCCGTGGACCCATCCGGCAGCGCGCCGGGCAGGCACCGTGCACCTCGGCGGTGACTATGCGGAGGTCGCCGCCACCGAACGCGACATCCACGCCGGACGGATGCCGCAGCGTCCCTTCGTGCTGGTCGGCCAGCAGTACCTGGCCGACCCGGGCCGCAGCGTGGGCGATATTCATCCGCTCTACGCCTACGCGCACGTCCCGCACGGCTACACCGGCGATGCCACCGAGGCGATCACCGCTCAGATCGAACGCTTCGCACCCGGCTTCCGCGACCGGATCATCGGCACCGCCGTCCGCTCCACCACCGAAATGTCGTCCTACAACCCGAATTACGTGGGCGGCGACATCATCACCGGCGCCAAGGACATCCGCCAGCTGGTTTTCGGGCCACGGATATCGGTGAGCCCCTACCGGGTGGGCATTCCTGGGATGTACATCTGCTCGGCCTCGACCGCCCCCGGCCCCGGAGCGCACGGAATGTGCGGGTACCACGCCGCGCAGGAGGCATTGACCCTGCTGCGCAGGTGAGTTCGGGAAGGCGATCTCGACGCCCGTCAACCGGTACCCGCCGCCACACGGCCCGCCGGGACCTCGACGCCGCCCGGTCATCGTCGATTGCGTCGCCGGCCCGCCGGTGACGATCGCCGAAGCCGTGGCCGGCGTCGAGGTCCAGGGTCTCGGTGGTTCTTGGCTCGGCCGCGGGCGCGCCGTCGTTGTCGCCCGAGCCGACCACCGAGGGTCCGGCGTCGAGACGGTTCCGCAGGCCGTCCCGGCGCCGCTGGTGAGTGGCCGACCCCACGGTGCACCCGGCGCGCGCGCGAATCACGCGTAGTGGACTACTCGTTCGGCCGGATCACGTGCCGCAGGCCGATAACCATTGGTTCTCAGAGCGGGTATTGGACGACGCGCCCGCGGTCGCGCAGGATCGGTGATGATCGTCGCGGAGCCCAGCGGAAGCGGTGAGTTCGTCGCGTCGAAAGGTCACCGAGTAGGACAGGAAAACCCTTGATACCGAACAAGTTCCACCGACTGATCATCGCGACGTCGCTCGCCGTAGCGATGCTCGGCACAGCGTGCAGCTCGCCCGGTGCCGAGTCGACTTCCGCGCCGGAGACCCCCGTCGTCTCCGCAAGCGTCGCTCCCGAGCATCAGGACCCCGGCCACGCCAGGCTGAACGCGCTGGTCGGGGAGTGGACAGCCGATAAGTCGACCTATGTGGCCGGTGGTACTCCTGAGGCTCCACTGCGCGGCGTGGATCTGGTGTCGCGGTGGCGCTGGATCGCCGAAACCGGCGGCACGTTCCTCCAGGAGGAGGTGGCGGGAACCGTCAGCGGCAAGCCGTACTACCGGATGGGTCTGCTCGGCTACTCCCCGCTCGATGACCGCTACGAATGGACGACCGTCGACAGTGTCACCCCGATGACCATGGCTTACCGCGGGACCTAAGGGCAGCGCGACAGCCGACGTCATCACGATGTCGGGCGAATTCACCGACCCCGGCGTGCTCGGCCCGGAGAACACTGGCAAGACCACCCCCATGCGCACTCGGATCCACATCGAATCACCGGACCGAGTGGTCATGGAAATCTTCTTCACCCCCACCGGCCTGCCCGAACGCCTTGCCGACCGCGTCGTCCTGACCCGGCGTGGATGAGCCGCGGTCGCGAGGTCTCCGGCGGGGCGCCGAGCGGCAATAATTGACATTGACGTCAAGATTGATGACGATGCGGTGTCATGGACATCGTCGTCGCGAACCGGGGCGAGATCGCCGTTCGTATCGTGCGGACCGCCCGGGAGCGCGGGTACCGCACGCATGTGCTCTACACCGGAGAGGAAGCGGGATCGGCGGCGGTGCGGCTGGCCGATGCGGCGGCGCGGTTGCCGGGTGAGGGTGCGGCGGCTTATCTCGATGTCGAGTCTATCGTCGCGGCGGCTGCTGGGGCCGGGGCGGGTGCACTCGTGCATCCGGGGTATGGGTTCCTCAGTGAGAGTGCGGATCTGGCGCGCGCGTGTGCGGAGGCGGGGCTGATCTTCGTCGGACCGGACCCGGCGGTGCTGCGGACGTTCGGTGACAAGGTGGCGGCGCGGGCGGCGGCGGAGAAGGCGGGGGTGCCGGTGCTGCCTGCGACGCGGGCGGCCGGTCCCGCCGATATCGCGGCCCTGCTGGCGGCGCATCCGGACGGTGTGATGGTGAAGGCCGCGGCCGGTGGCGGCGGGCGCGGGATGCGGATGGTGTTCGCGGCCGACGAGGTCGAGGCCGCCTATGAACGCTGCCGGGCCGAGGCGCGCAATGCCTTCGGTGATGCCACCGTCTATGCCGAGGCGCTGATCGCCGATGCCAGGCACGTGGAGGTGCAGGTCGTCGCCGACGGTACCCATGCGGTGGCGCTCGGTGACCGGGATTGCAGTGTGCAGCGCCGTCATCAGAAGCTCATCGAAATCGCGCCCGCACCGGCGCTGGCGCCCGCCCTGCGGGAACGGCTGCATCGCGACGCGGTGCGGATCGCCGAATCGGTGCGCTGCCGGGGCGTGATCACGGTGGAGTTCCTCGTCGTGGGCGCCGACGGATGGTTCCTCGAGGTCAACCCCCGGCTCCAGGTGGAGCACACCGTCACCGAGGAGATCACCGGCACCGATCTCGTCGGCATCCAGTTCGATCTGGCGCACGGGCGCACGCTGACCGAACTCGACCTCGGCCATCCCGCGCGCGGCTACGCCGTGCAGGCCCGCGTCAACGCCGAACTCGTCGCCGCGGACGGCGACCTGCTGCCGACCAGCGGCACCATCACCCAGTTCGGCCCGCCCACCGGCGCCGGCGTCCGCGTCGACACCGCCGTCCAGGCCGGTATGCGCCACGGCACCCGATTCGATTCCCTGCTGGCGAAGGTGATCGCCCGCGGCCCCTCACTGGACAGCGCCATGCGCCGCTGCCGCGACGCCCTCGCCGAAACGACCATCGCCGGCGTCGACACCAATATCGCGCTGCTGCGCGCGATCCTCGACACCCTGGACGGGCCGGTATCCACCGGTTGGTTCGAACGCGCGACGGGCGAACTACTCACTCGCGCAGCCGATTACGCTGTTCCGGCGGCGGCCGATCAGGAACAGGAGTCCATCGACCTCGCCGCGGACGAGTGGGTGGTGCGTTCCCCGATGGGCGCGACCGTGGTGTCGGTGGCCGCGCCGGGAACCGTGCTGCCCGCCCGCGCCGAGGTGGCGGTGCTGGAAGCGATGAAGATGCAGCATGTGGTGCGCGCCGAGCGTCCGCTGCGCGTGCTGCGGCCCGCCGTGACCGCGGGCGAGGTGGTCGACCCGCACGCCGTGTTGCTGATCGTCACCGACGCCGACCACGACGGCAGCGGCGAGGCGACGGCCGTCGTCGACCTCGACCGGGTGCGCGACGACCTCGCCGACGTGCGCCGGCGACACGACACCCTCGGCGACGAAGCCCGCCCCGACGCGGTCGCGAAACGTCACCGTCTCGGCCGCCGCACCGCCCGCGAGAACATCGCCGACCTGGTCGACGCCGACAGCTTCGTCGAATACGGTGGACTCGCGGTCGCCGCGCAGAGCCGCCGCCGCAGCACCGAAGACCTCATCGCGAACACGCCCGCCGACGGGCTCGTGGCCGGTATCGCCACCATCAATGCCGGCCGATTCGGCACGGACAAGTCCCGTGCGGTCGTGATGTCCTACGACTACACCGTGCTCGCCGGTACCCAGGGCATGCGCAATCACGCCAAGACCGATCGCATGCTGGAACTCGCGCGCGAACGCGCACTGCCCGTGGTGTTCTTCACCGAAGGCGGCGGCGGACGCCCCGGCGACACCGATTACGCCGGGGTGTCCGGCCTGGACGTCACCACGTTCCGCGCCATGGGCGCGCTGTCGGGGCGAGTCCCGTTGATCGGCATCGTGTCCGGCCGCTGCTTCGCCGGCAATGCCGCACTGCTGGGCATGTGCGATATGGGTCGGCCGGGCCCGCGAACAATGGGGCGACACCGCGCAGTGGGCGCAGTACGCCGAGCGAGCTGCCGAGCGCACACCCGGCCAGTGGCAGCAGATCGCCGACTCCGTCCACGCGCTCAACGCGGACCTGGCCGCCGCCTGCCGCCGGGGCGTGCGGCCCGGCAGCGCGGAAGCCGATGACCTGGCCGAACGGCATCGGGCATCGATCGGGGTGTACTTCGACTGCACTCATGCGATGCAGGTCTGCTTGGGGCGCAGGTACGTCGATGATGCGGGGTACACCGAGTTCTACGACGGCCTCGCGCCCGGTCTGACCGTGTGGCTGCGCGAGATCATCGACGCGAATGCCCGCCATCACGGCGTCGACCCGGAGACCGCGACCTGGGAGTGACCGGGCATCGGGCCATGCGCGACCCGGACGGCTCGTGACCGGTCGCGGCCGGTCGCGTCGCGAGGGGATGCGAGGTGTAGGCGTGTGCGTCGCAGTCCGGTGCGTGGCACAGATCGGTGGACGGGAAAAGACCGGCGCCGCCCTGTGCTCGGCGGTCCGGGCCGCTGACCCCCGATCGATCGGTACCCGTTTTGTCCCGGTTTCCGGCATCGGTAGGGTCTGGGTGCATCGATACGGAGGACGACATGGACGCGCAACAGCCGGTGGCGACCCAGACGCCATGGCTCGACCTGGAGCAGGTCGTGGACCGCGCGACCTCGCGACGGATCGTGCTGACCTTCCTCCGGTCGGTGATCGGGCGTCCCGTGCTGGGCGCCCTGGTCATCATCTGGCTCGGTATCTGGGTGGTCGTCGCGCCGGTCGGCGGTCTGTATCTGCCGGTGTTCCTGTCGGTGCTCATGACCCTCATGGCGCTCGCACTACCGCTCGGCCCCGCGCTGCGCACCACCACCCTGCACGCCCGCACGGGTTCGGTCATCCAGGCCCGATACTTCGAGGACTTCGTCACCACCGGCACTGCCGACGACGCCGACAGCCACCGATACGACGAGATCGCATCCGTCGATATTCGGGAGGCGGTCGTCGTGCTCCGCTACACCGATCATCGCCGCGAGATCCTGCCGCGCGAACTCGTACCCGATGCGGCGCTGGCCGTCATGCGCCCGGGCACGCCTACCTGAACGCAGTCTCCTCGCACGCCCCGCCGCCCCACTCGTGCGCCGGTGATGCAGGGAGCCGGCCGATCACCCGGTGGCGATTCCCACGACGAGATTGATCGTCGTCGCGAGGATGACGGTGCCGAAGGCGTAGGACAGCAGGTTGTGGCGCAGGGTGATGGCGCGGATCCGAGCGCTGGAGACGTCGGTGTCGGAGACCTGATACGTCATCCCGAGGTTGTAGCTGAAATAGAAGAAGTCGCGATAGGCGGGCGGGTCGTCGGAGTTGAAATCGATTCCGCCGGAAGGTGGTTCGTAGAAGAGGTAGGCGTAGCGGGCGGCGTACATCAGATGCAGCGCAGCCCACGCCATGAAGACTCCGCCGAGCGCGAGGGCGGCCGCCAGTTCGCCTGCGCCGGAATTGCCGAGCGCCAGGATCACCACGATGCCGATCAGTCCGCTCGAGGCCGCGCCGACCACCGACAGCTCCTCGATGACGGGCCGGAAGTCTTCGCGTCGCGCGTTGGCGCGGGTCTGGGCGGCATCCATCGGCCACAGCGCGAACCAGCCGATGACGACGAAAAGTGTGTCCGCCGTGGCGATGCCGGCGAGGACCCCGAGCGGCCATTCGGTCAGCGCGCCGATCACGAGCCCGACCAGCACCGCGCCGACGAGTCGGCCGACGGCGGATCGCAGGAGCCGAGTCCTCATGCTCGTTCACTGTACTGATCGGGTTGCCGCGACGTAGCTACATCGATGTCGCGTGCCGCCCTTGATCGAGCACCAGGTCGGGTGGCACGGTGGCCGGCAGCACGGTGCACCGGGGCCTGATCAGTCCGCACTCGGGCCGGCCGTCCGCCGGATCGCCTCCTCGATTCCCGCCGAACGGGCGGTCTCCGTCAGCGCCCGAGTCAGTACCGAACTCGGCTCGCCCGCATGGGTGACCAGGACGATCTGCGCCACCACCGCGGGATCGTCGAGCGCGAGCACCCGCACGCCGGTCGGCGGGCGCACGGTGTGCAGCCAGGGCTGCGGCACGACGCAGGCCCAGCGTCCGGTTCCCGCGTGCGCGAGCATGGCCACCACCGAATCGCTGTCCAGTTGCGGGGCGGCGGTGAGGCCGCGGGTGGCGAGGGCGTGGTCGATGAGCTGACGGCCGTGCATCCCCTTGTGCAGCAGGCACATCGGCATCTCCAATGCCTCGGCCCAGGTGATGGTCTCGGCGCGCCCCGCGAGCAGCTCGGCGCCCGCGACGAGCACATGCCGTTCCTCGTAGAGCGGGGTGACGGTGAGATCGCCGGTATCGATGCCGTGCGAGTACACGATCCCGGCATCGAGTTCGAAACGCCGAATCCGGTCGACGATGTCGGAGGAGCGAAGGCTGGTCTCCAGCCGCACCCGCACCAGCGGATGTTCGGTGCAGAACGGATCGGTGAGCAGCGCGACAGTGCTCGACGCCGCCGGAATCACGCCGATCCGCAATTGCCCGGTCAACCCGGTGCGCAAGGCGGTCACCTCGTGTTTGAGCGCATCGTGGTCGGCCAGTATGCGCCGTGCCCACAGCACGAGCCGCTCGCCTTCGGGGGTCAGCCCCTCGAAGGTGCGCCCGCGCCGCACCAGCGGCACCTCCAGTTCGTGCTCGAGCTTGCGGATCGCCTCCGAGAGTGCGGGCTGGGAGACGTAGCAGGCGCGGGCCGCGCGGGCGAAGTGACGTTCGCGTGCGAGCGCGACGAAGTACTCGAGCTGGCGAAACAGCATGCGCTATTCGACCACGCCGATCCCCGCGGCTAGTCCTCGTCTTGCGCGTCGGCGATGCGGTTGCGGGCTCGAGCGATCTCCAGAGCCTTCTCCGCGGTCGCCTGGTCGGGATAGGGCCCCATCCGGTCGCCGACCCAGCAATTCTTGCCCTGCTCGGCGCGATGATGCTCGAGGCAGTAGTACCAGGCGTCATTGTCGGAAGTCATGGCGCCAGTATGCGCGAGTTCGCATATCGGTGTGGTGACGGCGGGCGCCGTGGCGGCCGGTTGGTGGATCAGCAGCGCCACCGCTACGCCGACGGTGACTCCGAGGAGCGTGTCGACGGCCCGGTCGCCGAGCATCCTCATCGGATCGGCCGGGTCGGCGAGCTCGGTCATCAACATGATCAGCGGGGTGAAGAAGCCGAGTGCCACCGCGTAGTGGCGAGCCATGAACAGCTCCGTCGGGTACAGCAGCGCGATGATCACTACCGCGAGCACGGTTGCGCTCGGCCCGGGAATCAGCAGGGGAGCGGTGACCGCGAGACCGGCGAAGGTGCCGACCACCCGATGCACACCCCGCTGGACCCCGCCCTTGCGGTCCGCCGCGACCAAGGGCACAGCAGCACCGGCCATCGCCCAA
>NZ_BAFY01000143.1 GCF_000308555.1 Nocardia cyriacigeorgica NBRC 100375
GACAACGGTGACACCGACGCGATGTACAACCTCGCCATCGTGTTCGACAAGACCCGAAACCACGATGATGCTTTGGCCTGGTATCAGCGCGCCGCCGAATCTGGGCACACCGACGCCATGCACAACCTCGCCGTCCGCCTTCGCCTTCGTGGCCAGGTTGCCGAGGCGACAGCGTGGTGGCAACGGGCTGGGCATCTTCGCCCACAACGCCTGGACGAAAAGCTGCGAGGTCCGATCACTAGTCATTCCACGGGAGCGCCGCTGCCCGAACTGGGGACGGACCGGCGTGTCATGTTGATAAGCCTCGGGCAGTGGGTCGATGAGCCAGCCTCGTGGGATGAAACGCCCTGGGGCGGAGGTACATGTGCTCGTTCCGGCCATGGTTACTTCGAGGGTATGCCGGAGCGCCAATTGCTCGATTCCGCACGGGTGTTCTGGAAATTCAACCCGAAATCAGCCCGTTGGAAGGACACCCGGTACGCGGTTGTTGCCCATGCCGGCATCACCCGGGCGGCGATCCGCATTGATCGCTACATCGGACCATTCAACGACCGCTACGGGTTTCAGGGAAGCTTGGTAGATGACCCTGACCTCACTGCCGAGCTGGTCGGAAAAGCCGTTCCGCGGCGACAGAACCCAATCACTACCTGGGGCTGAAGGACTATCCGGTTTGGCAAGCAAGGCAATCAAGAGTGACGACCCGGAATTAGTTTCTCAGTGAAGAGCACTGATGTCATGGCACTGACCGACCGCGCACCTGGCTTCGGGGACGCGTTCGGCAGCGCCGCTCCGCATTGTGTTCGCCGGATGTCGCAACACACCCGCGGATCGTCGAGCATCTGAACTACATGAGCCGTATCCGGCTCGGATCGGGCAGCGTGCGAGGTCACCTGTCGGTGTACCGGGCGTACTCGATCCCGCTCAACCAGCCACCCTCGACCCACAGGATGACTTCCCCGACCAGCCTGCCGTCGCGATCGCTCACGTCACCGCTGGCGCATATTCCGTTGGGGTATTCATCCCATAGTTGGCTCCATCCATAGGCGAACAACTGATTAGCGACCGGCGAAACGCCAACACTAGCTGTACAGATCCCTTGTTCCGATCAGCGCGATGTCCGATGCCGATTCTGCAGCGCTCGCCGCATTGTTATTGAACCCGGCACCGCTGAACAGGATCAGCCGAGTATTGCTGGTGTCGTAGCGGCCGGCATCGGCGATGAGGTTGCGGAGGTGCCTGAGGCGGTCGATGTGGGCTTGGCCGATAGTGTCGTTCCACTTCGCTTCGCCGATGGCCAGCAACGGAGGTTTACCGGAATCGCTGAGACCGATGACGGCGACGTCGATTTCGTGGCCGGTTCGGGTCGCGGTGTCGTGGACGACGCCGTGGCCGACCCGAGCCGGTAGCCCTCCGAATATGTCTGGATCGGCATAGTGTAGTGACCATTCACGGCAGATCTGCTCGAAATGAGGGCCGAGTACGTTGCTCGTGAAACGGCGGCGGCTGGCCTGCCACACGCGATGGGCACTTCCAGGACGCTCCAACTGATCCCAGACCGGTCGCATGATGGCGTGGTAGAAGCCGATCAGCGGCTCGGAGATCCGGTACGCGGACCGGTTCTGGCGGAAGACATCAGCATCCCGATGGAGCAAACCCACGTCTTCGAGCACGGTGATCGGGTGGGTGAGGTCAGCCGCCTTGCGTTCGAGATAGCCCGCGATACCTCCCCGTGTCGCATTTCCGTCCGCGACTGCACCGAGCACGGACAGATACAGCGCCGCGTCTCGTAGGTCGGGTTCTTCGGCCAACAGGTAGCGCGGTTCCCGAAACAGCGGAGTCTCCGGATTCAGCACTGTCCGTTCGACCCATGCGTCGAAGTCGTCGGCGTCGGCGGGAACGTCACCGCGGGCGAATTCCCTGCGGTAGGCGGGCGTTCCGCCGACGATCGCGTTCACTCGCACCGCCAGGTGCGGATCAGTGATGCCCCAGAACTCCGCGGCCAGTCGAAAATCGAGCGGTCGGACCAACAACTCCAAACCCGCCCTGCCCCGCAGCGGCGCACTACCCGAGAGCAGCCGGCCCATGAAAGATAACGCGGATCCACAGAGCAACAACCGGGTGCGCGAGGTCGCGCGTTGTTCACGCAGCGGACGGAACGCCTCTTGAATGATCGACGGCAGCTCCGGATTCGCCTTCGCCAGATAGGGAAACTCGTCGATCACCACTGGGACGGGCCGATCGGCGCCCAACGCGAGCAGCGCGTCGATCACCTCCGCCCAGTGTGCGAAGTGAAACGGGCTCGCCGGACGCAGATGCTCGGTCAACGCGCCACTGATCCGCCGCAACGACTCGGCGTCGGCCGCCTCGGTCGCACCGAAGTAGAACCCGCCCGATGCTCGGCAGATCGCCTCGAGCAGGAATGTCTTGCCCTGCCGACGCCGGCCCGACACCACTCCAAGGGTGGCCCCGGCCTGATCATCGGCAACGAATCTCGACAACGCCGCCCACTCGTAATCGCGGTCGAACATATCCAGCGGTTTGTCCACGCTACTCCAGTTTGTAGAAGTGAAGTTTTAAGAACTATATCTCTCAAAACTGCCCAGCGCTCCCGACGCATGAAATCGCCGGTAGAGACCGCAAGGGCACGAGTTCAGGGAGACATTCGTAGCCGACACCTCACCTGGCGGCCCGTGAGGCTGCGGGTCAAGGCTGCGGCGTTTCTGCCCACCGATGCCATAGGCCGGTCCGGCCTGCTTGCGCACTACAGGAGTCGTATCCGGCTCGGATCGGGCAGCGAGTGTGGTCGCTCGTCGGTGTACCAGGCGTACTCGATCCCGCTCAACCAGCCACCCTCGACCCACAGGATGACTTCCCCGACCGGCCTGCCGTCTTGATCGCTCACGTCACCGCTGGCGACTATTCCGTCCGTCGACACGGATGCCGGCGCCGCGCCGGGCTCCACCGCCAGGTCGACGCTGGGCGAGCCAACGCCCCAGGTGGCGACCACCCGCGCATACGGCAGTTGCGTCAGGTACTCACTCGCGCCCGGCACCCCGGACGACAGCAACTTCCTGACGACGTCGACCTCCAGATCGGTCAACGTCCGCGGCGGTACGGGGATGCTCATCTATCTCCTCGGTTGGCGCGCTATGTCTCGGAAGGTAGCGAAGCACCGTCGATGGAGCGACGGCGAACTTCAGGTCGAAAGCGCCTGCTTGATCGCCGCCGAAGTCGCGGTGTTCTCGAGGTCCGCAAGCACGCGAGCTACGCCGATCCGTGCGGGAAGCTCGACACCGACGGCGCTCGATGCGGTATGGGCACCGCGGAGTTTCAGGCCCCAGACGATGTGGCGGCACCACAGCACCGAATAGTCCTCCCCAGCACGCAGTTACGATCGCTATCGATGCATATCGACCTGATGTTCGATTCACTGGACGGGCTGTCCGTAGGAGATGCGCTCGGCGCGGTATTTCCCATTCTGCGCCGGACGATCGAGGACGTTCGGACGGGCCGGCTGACCGGTGGGCCGTGGAACTGGACCGATGACACCGAAATGGCGTGCAGCGTGGTCGCCGAACTGTGTGTCAACGGCGGAATCGGCCAGGATCGGCTGGCCGCCGCCTTCGCGAAGCGGTGCGATCGCGGGCGCGACTATGGATTCATGACCGTCGACTCGTTGCGTCGCATCCGCGACGGCGCGTACTGGCGCGACGTCGCGGCCGCCGCGTTCGACCATCAGGGGTCGTGCGGTAACGGCGCGGCCATGCGGGTGGCGCCACTGGGTGCGTGCTATGCCGGGGATCCGGAGCGGATTGTCGCCGAGGCGATTCGATCGGCTGAGGTGACGCATCTGCATCCCGAAGGTGTGGCCGGTGCGGTGGCGGTGGCAGTGGCAGCCGGTCGCGCGGCGACCGCCCGGATGTCCGGAGTACACTCCGCCCCAGCGGAATTCATCGACGACATCCTCCCCTACATGGACGACGGCGAAACCACTCGGCGGATCCGCCATGCCCGAACCCTGCTCGGCGCACCGATCGAGGTGGCCGCTAACGAGCTAGGCAACGGTTCCCGGGTGACCGCCCAAGACACGGTTCCGCTCGCGATCTGAGCCGCCGCCACACATCTCGGTGACTATCCGGCCGCGATCGCGACCTGCCTGGCGGCGGACGGCGACATCGACACCACCGGCGCCATCACCGGTGGGATCGTCGCCGCCTACACCGGCGCGGGCACCGGACCGGTGACCGGAGTCCCGACGCCCTGGCTGTCCGCACGAGAACCGTTGCCCGCCCGGCTCGACCCGCACCGGCGGGCCCACCCGAAATCCGGGAGGCTGCGCAGGTGGTGGTCCGAAGGCTCCTGAGCTATCGGGGGTGCGGTAGTTGGGTTCCGCGCTGACGACGCGGGGACCGAGTCCGCCGATCACGATCACCAGTCGACGGCAGGAGCGACAAACGGGCCGAGCAACCCGGATCAGTATGCCCCGCGAAGTGGGATGCGCCGGGCACGGCGCGACGGTGAAAGCCCCCGCACCGATGAGTTCGGCAGCGGCGCCCCGTCTACCCCTGCGAACCCCGAACGAGAACGAAGAACGGATACCGCAGATGTCGAACAGCACCCAGAGCACCGGTCGCAGAGTCGCCGCCGAGGTCACCGTGTCGATGGATGGGTACAGCAGCACCGGGCCCGAGGACGATATGAGCTGGTGCATGGACCATATTGTGAGCGGGCAGAGCGAGATCTATTACGAAGGGATCTGGCGGGGTGTGGACACCGCCTTGCTCGGGCGCACGAACTGGGAGGGGTTCACCGCGGTGTGGCCGGGGTTGACCGAGGACCCGGCCAGTTCCGCACGCACCCGCGATCTCGGGCGGTGGTTGGCCACCGTCGAGAAGGTCGTGTTCAGCACGACCCTGGAGCAGTCCGACCTGGACGAGGCCGCATGGACCAACGCCAGGATCGGTCGTGACCTCGAAGCGGAGGTGCGCGCGCTCAAAGAGGCGCCCGGCCGCGACATCCTGGTTCTCAACAGCGCCAGCATCATTCAGCAACTGCTCGCGGCAGGGCTCGTCGACGACCTCTACCTGACCATCGTCCCCACCACCCTGGGCGGCGGACTGCGGCTGCTCCCTGACGACTACGCATCGAGCTGGAAGCTCGCCAGCGCCACCACCTTCCCTGACACCAGCACCATTTCCGTGCATTACTACCGGGGGTGAGACTCCGGCTGGATCACCGGGTGGACTGCTGTTGCATTGCGCCGGGTCGAGGCCACGACGACAGAGGGGCCAGGGTTACATCGGCTGGGGCACCGAACATCAGGAACCCATCGAGCCTGCCATCGGGACAATGCCGGCCAGGGTGTCACCCAGCTCCAAACGGGCCATATCTGCGTCATAGCGGGCCTGCATATTGATCCAGTACATGTCCGACAGATTCAGCGCGCGGGCCAGGCGCAGCCCGGTGTCGGCGGTGATACTGCGGTGCCCGTGCACGATGGCGTTGATGCGGGTCAGCGGCAGCTGGGTGGCCTTCGCCAGCGCATACTGGCTGATACCGAGAGGCTCCAGGAACTCTGTCAGTAGGAGTTCACCGGGATGGGTGGGCTTGAAGTCGGTCATGGCACGCTCCTTAGTGGTAGTCGACGAGTTCCAGCTCGTGTGCGCCTGCGTCCCACCGGAAGCAGAGGCGCCACTGGTCGTTGACGCGGATGCTGTATTGCCCTCGGCGATCACCGGACAGCTTTTCGAGCCTGTTGCCGGGTGACACGCGGAGGTCGTTGATGTTGTCAGCGGCGTCGATCAGCTGCATCTTGTCGCGGGCCTTCTTAGCGAGTTGCCCGTTGATCCGCTTGGTGTAGTGGAGGTTCCATACAGCCTCGGCGTCACTGTCCTTGAAGGAGCGGATCACACCGACAATGCTAACGCACGGCGTTAGTATTGTCATGCGTTACCATCAGGTACACGCTCAGCGAGCGGGCGCGGCCTGCACAGACCGCGCCACCGCGGCCGCCGGCCGGACCCGCCCACCCGGAGACGCCTGACTCAAGGAAGCCCGCCGGCTCGAGCCAGGTCGTGCAGGATCGCCGCGGTGGCGTCGTCCAGCGGGTAGAAGAGCTCGATGGCCAGTTCGGCGAGGGTGACGTCGGAGGGAGCGCCGAAGGTCATGGTGGTGCTGAACATGCGTAGGTCGCCGGCGGCGGTGCGAATGTGGACCGGGATCGAGAACGGGCTCGGGCTCACCTCGTCGATCGGCTCGTCGGGGTCGGCGGGCATGGGATAGCCCGACACCTCGTCGTAGAGATCGCGCAGAGCCGGATCTCCGGTCGCGCGTACCTGCCCGTTCAGCCGCTCCAGCAGATACTTCCGGACCTGGCGGTAGTTGACCATCCGGGCGGGTGACTCCGGCCCTTCCGGGTACAGGGCGATGCGGTACACATTGGGTGGCTCAGCGGCCACCTCGTCGGCGATTGCGGAGCCGAATAATTGCATGCCGCGATTCGCGGTGATCACGTTCCAGTACCTGTCCACCAGCACCGCCGGATACGGTTCGTGCGCCGCGAGCATGGTCTCCCAGGCGGTCCGCGCCGACGCCAGCTCCGCGTCGTCGAGCCGGCTCTCCCGATACTCCGGGGCGAAACCGCCGGCCAGCAATACCGTATTGCGCTCTCGCAGCGGGACATCCAGCGCCGCGCACAGTTTCAGCACCATTGCTCGGCTCGGCTGCGATCGACCGGTCTCGAGGTAGGAAATGTGCCGTGCCGAACTATCGGCGGCAAGGGCGAGCTCGAGTTGGCTCAACCGCCGCCGGAGCCGCCACTGCCGCAACAATGCGCCGACCGGAGAACCCTGGTTGCCCTGACGCACTCCCGAAGACTAGCGATCCTGCCGCCGCGGACCCAATCGGTCGATGACCTGTCGGGTCATTGAGCACGCGGTCGCTGCCCTGGCACCGTCATCGCCGAGCCCATCGGGCCCATCAGGGAGAGGAAGAACTCATGATCGACGACATCACCACCGAAACGGAGCTGCGGGCACTACTGCACGCTCAGCTCGAGGCATGGGCCGCCGCGGACGGCGCCGCCTTCGCCGACACCTTCACCGAGGACGCCGTCTTCGTCTCGGTGATCGGCGAATACATCCCTGGCAGGGCGACAATTGCGGCCACCATGCAGGAAGGGTTGAACGGGTTCATGAAGGGGACCCGGATGCCCGAACCCGAAATTCTGAACCTGCGTTTCCCGGCCCCGGATACCGCGATCCTGATCACCCGATCCGGGCGTCCCCTACCCCCGGGCGCGACACCGGATCCGGACGAGAAGTCGATCCAGACCCGGGTGGCTGTTCGCCACGAGGGGCAATGGCTGTTCAGCAGCTTCCAGAACACCCGCATCGGCGGCTTTCCACCGCCGGTGAACTGACCTCGGCCGTCATCACGGGGTGTAGCGATCCGCCGCTCCAGCGGAGAACGAAGGTCGTTCAGCCTGCCAGCGGGACGATGCCGGCCAGCGTGTCACCCAGCTCCAACCGGGCCATGTCAGCGTCGTAGCGGGCCTGCATATTGATCCAGTACATATCCGACAGGTTCAGTGCGCGCGCCAGGCGCAGGCCGGTATCGGCGGTGATACTGCGGTGACCATGCACGATGGCATTGATGCGAGGCAGCGGCAGCTGGGTGGCCTTTGCCAGCGCATACTGGCTGATGCCGAGGGGCTCCAGGAACTCCGTAAGGAGGAGTTCACCGGGGTGGGTGGGCTTGAAGTCGGTCATGACACCTCCTTAGTGGTAGTCGACGAGTTCTAGTTCGTGTGCACCTGCGTCCCACCTGAAACAGAGGCGCCACTGGTCGTTGACGCGGATGCTGCACTGGCCTCGACGATCACCGGACAGCTTTTCGAGCCTGTCGCCGGGCGGCACGCGAAGGTCGTTGATGTTGTCGGCGGCGTCGATCAGCTGCATCTTGTCGCGGGCCTTCTTGGCGAGTTGTCCGTTGATCCGCTTGGTGTAGCGGAGGTTCCATACAGCCTCGGCATCACTGTCCTTGAAGGAGCGGATCACACCTCAATACTAACGTCCGGCGTTAGTATTGTCACGCGTTACTATCCGGCCTACTGCGACCTCAGCGCACGCTGGCGTCGGGTACGCGGGGTGGGCAGGGGGTGCCGGGGAAGGTGGCGAGTTCGAAATGCCACCACTCGTTGTCGAAGGTCCGGCACAGTCCCCACCGGTACCCGTTCGCTTCCAGCCAACCCGCACCTTCGATCGGGCCGACGTCGATGGCTTCCCCAGTGACGTGGGTGGATTCGCCGGGTGGCAGCACCCAGCGGCGCGCTTCGCCGGGACTGCCGTAGGTGCGCAGACCCTCATCCCAGAGGGCCTGTTGTTCGGCGGGCGTGCGGTAGCCGGAGGTGATGGACAGGGGCACGCCGGCGGCGTGGGCTTCGTCGGCGGCCATGGTGTAGGCCAGGGCCAGCAAGGGGTTCAGGCCCTCGGTGCCTGCTGCGGCGATCGGCCAGACGAGGGCGGCGCCGGACGGCGGCGGCGCGGGCCGGGATGCCGGCGCGGCCTGGGCGGACGGCGCGGCGATGCTCACCGCGACGGCGAGCGGCGCCACCACGGCCGCGATCACCCGCCGCACCGGCAGGCACCTGATCCGTGCTTCGCTCGCTGTCCACATAGCCGTCGATGGTAGCGCGACACGCCGAGAGGCCCAGCTCACGCCCGTGCGAGCGCGACCAGGCAGAACAACTTGAAACAACAACTGTCCACAAGTTTATCCACGTGTTGTGGATCACAATGCCCCAGCGGCAATGGTTTTCACCGTCGCCCGCCTCAAGGGCGTTGACCACTGGGAATGTCGGATTCGGCGGGACGGGAAGGGGCTGCGGCGCAATCCGTTCCACTCAAGATTGTGGTTGTCCACAGCCCATCCCCATCATGTGCATAACCTATGACTCGCCCGAGTCCAGGATGTGGGAGGTCAGACCCGCTCCTTGGACCGGGTGCGCACGCGCAGCGCGATGGGCTTCTGGGTTTCGGCGAAGAAGTCGTTGCCCTTGTCGTCGACGACGATGAACGCCGGAAAGTCCTCGACCTCGATCTTCCAGACCGCTTCCATGCCGAGCTCCGGGTATTCGAGCACCTCGACGTTCTTGATGCAGTCCAGCGCCAGCCGCGCGGCCGGGCCGCCGATCGAGCCGAGGTAGAACCCGCCGTGCTCCTTGCACGCCTTGGTCACCTGCGCGGAACGGTTGCCCTTGGCCAGCATGACGAAAGAGCCGCCCGCGGCCTGGAACTGGTCGACGTAGGAGTCCATGCGACCCGCGGTGGTCGGCCCGAAGGAACCGGAGGCGTAACCCTCCGGGGTCTTGGCCGGGCCGGCGTAGTAGACGGCCATATCGCGCAGGTAGTCCGGCATCGGCTCGCCCGCGTCGAGACGCTCCTTGATCTTGGCGTGCGCGATATCGCGGGCCACCACCAGCGGGCCGGTGAGCGAAAGCCGGGTCTTGACCGGGTATTTCGACAGCTCGGCGCGGATCTCCGACATCGGCCGGTTCAGGTCGATCTTCACCACGTCGCCACCGAGAATGTCCTCGGTCTGCTCGGGAAGGTACTGGGCCGGTTCGGTTTCCAGCTGCTCCAGGAACACACCGTCCTTGGTGATCTTGGCCAGCGCCTGGCGGTCGGCGGAACACGACACCGCGATGGCAACCGGGCAGGACGCGCCGTGCCGGGGCAGGCGCACCACACGCACGTCGTGGCAGAAGTACTTGCCGCCGAACTGTGCGCCGATGCCGAACTCGCGGGTGAGCTGGAAGACCTCTTCCTCGAGTTCGAGGTCGCGGAAGGCGTGGCCGGTCATCGAGCCCTCGGTGGGCAGGTTGTCCAGGTAGTGCGCGGAAGCGTATTTGGCCGTCTTCAAGGCGAATTCGGCGCTGGTGCCGCCGATGACGACCGCGAGGTGGTACGGCGGGCAGGCCGCGGTGCCCAGCGAGCGGATCTTCTCGTCCAGGAATTCCAGCATCCGGGTGGGGTTCAGGATGGCCTTGGTCTCCTGGTACAGGAACGACTTGTTGGCCGAACCACCACCCTTGGCCATGAACAGGAACTTGTAGGACGGGTCGGCCGGATCGCCGGGGTTGGAGTACAGCTCGATCTGCGCGGGCAGGTTGGAGCCGGTGTTCTTCTCGTCCCACATGGTCAGCGGAGCCAGCTGCGAGTAGCGCAGATTCAGCTTGGTGTAGGCGTCGTAGACGCCGCGGCTGATCCATTCGGCGTCGTCCACGCCGGTGAGCACGCCTTCGGACTTCTTGCCCATCACGATCGCGGTACCGGTGTCCTGGCACATCGGCAGGATGCCGCCCGCGGAGATATTGACGTTCTTGAGCAGGTCCAGCGCGACGAACCGGTCGTTACCGCTGGATTCGGGATCGTCGATGATCTTGCGCAGCTGGGCCAGGTGCGCGGGGCGCAGGTAGTGGCTGATGTCGTGCATCGCCTCGGCGGTGAGCATGCGCAGGGTCTCCGGCTCGACCTGGAGGAAGGTGCGGCCGTTGTGCTCGAAGGTGCTGACGCCTTCGGTGGTGAGCAACCGGTACGGGGTGTCATCGGCACCGATCGGCAGCAGGTCTGAGTAGCGGAAGTCCGGCGCGGCGGTCACTGAAGCGCACTCCTTCGGGCAAAGTGTCGGGCTCGGCAACAGCCACGGCTGGACTGAAGCACAGCGAGCCTAACGACCGATCAGGAGCACACACGCGGTTAGGCAACCCTATCCAACGGTGAACCGACTGGGATCGGCCACAAAAGGTTGCACGTTCAACCCCGGTGGTGCTAACTCTCGTTTCAGCAGGTATCGCGCGGTGCGCCGGTGCGCGGACCTGACCCGAACCGCCGGAATTGGAGCACCAACGTGACCGACCCCCACTGGCTCGATGACGCCGAAAAGCGAGCCTGGCTGGGTTTCGTCCGGACCCGCGACCTGATCGCGGCCGCTGTCGGCCGCGATTCGACGCGGGAATCCGACCTCACCTACGTCGAGTATTCGGTCCTCGCCTACCTCGCCGAGGACCCCGAGCACTGCCTGACCTTCGCCGATCTGGCGGCCAAGCTGGAGTGGTCACAGAGCAGGCTCTCGCACCAGATCACCCGGATGGAGCGGCGCGGTCTGGTGACCCGCACGCCCATTCCCGACGATGCCCGGCGCACCGCCGCCCGGCTCACCCCGCGCGGAGTGGAGGTCTTGACGACCGCGGCGCCCGCCCACGTGGAGAGCGTGCGCAGACACATGATCGATGTCCTCGATCGCGAGCAGCTGACAGCACTGGCCGATATCTACGACGTGCTGCTGAAGCATCACCGCGCCTCGAACGGCAAAAGATAGGCCGGCTCACCACGAGTGAGCCGGCCTTTTCGATTGTCAGGCGGGATTCGACACCGCGGCGCCGTGCTCGTTCGCGGCCGGAACGCCAAGGGCGCGTTCGAATCCGGCGGGCACCACGATATCGCTGCGATCGAGGTCGCGGATGCTGGTCTTGCGCAGACCCAGCAGCGCCGAGTCGATGCCGCCGCGCAGGATGTCGAGCACGTTCTCCACCCCGGCCTGCCCGTTGGCGGCCAGGCCCCACAGGTAGGCGCGGCCGATCATGACCGCGCGGGCACCGAGCGCGACGGCCTTGACGACGTCGCTACCGCGCCGGATACCGCCGTCGAGCAGTACCTCGATCTCGGAGCCGACCGCATCGGCGAGCACCGGAAGGGCCCGGATGGCGGCAGGGGTGCCGTCGAGATTGTTGCCGCCATGGTTGGACACCGAAATGGCGGCCACGCCCGCGTCGACGGCGCGGTGGGCGTCGTCGACGCGCATGACGCCCTTGAGCATGACCGGGCCGTCCCACTGCTCACAGATCCAGCGCACATCGTCCCAGTCGGGCGCTGGGGTGCCCATCCATTCGCCGTAGGCGCCGAAGAAGCCGGGCGCGGGCGCACCACCGACGGCCATGTTGGGCGCGGTGAGGTCGGGCAGCTTGCCCGAACGCACATACGCGCTCAGCCAGCGCGGTTTGGCCAGCGTCTGCGGCGCGAACTTCATCATGGTGCGCAGGTTCAGCGACTCCGGGATGACCGGGCTGCCCCAGTCGCGGCCGTGCGAGAACGACCAGTCCAGGGTCAGGATCAACCCGACCGCGCCCGCGGCCTCGGCCCTGGCCATGCGCGCGGAGATCTCGTCCTTGCTGCCGCACCAGTACAACTGGAAGAAGGTCGCCGGGTTGGCCGCGATCACCTCTTCGATCGGCTTGCTGGCGAATGAGGACAGTCCCATCGCGGTGCCGCGCGCGGCCGCGGCGCGGGCGACGGCCACCTCACCGTCGGGGTGCACGGCCTGCACGCCGGTCGGCGAAATCAGTACCGGCATCGAAATATGCTGTCCCAGTACGGTGGTCGACTGATCGCGCTCCCCGATCGGCCCGGCGACGTGCGGGGCGAAACCCAGTTCGGTGAAGGCGGCCTGGTTGTCCTCGATGGTCTGGCCGCGTTCGGAGCCGGCGATCAGCGCGCCGTACACCGATGTCGGCAGCCGCTTCTTCGCGCGCCGCTGCGCTTCGGCGACGGTCTCGAACCACGGGTTCATGGCTGGGTCCTTTCGGGGGAGGTCACCGGCCACCACAGCCGGGTCTGGTCGGTCAGTTGGTCGATCAGGTCGGTGAGCAGCGCGGCTCCCTCGGCGGCGGTCGCTCCCGCCGGATCACCGAGCACGCCGTTGGCGCTCACCGCGCGCACTCCCCCGCTGCGCAGCAGCGGCAGGATCTGCGGCAGCGGCCGGGTATCGCCGGCCTCGGCCCGTTCGGTGCGCACCCGGTCGGGCGAAAGCGCCAGTTGCAGTGCGGTTTCGGTGCGTCCGGCGTGCGGATCGCCGTCGTAGCGCGGCAGGAACAGGCGCACGTCACGGGATTCGGTGCGCAGCAACTCCTCGGCCCGGCGCAGCGGTTCGACATTGCCGCCGTGCCCGTTGACGAGCACGATCCGGTCGAAGGAGTCGGTGGCCGAGCGGCACAGCTCCACCGTCAGTAGTTCCAAGGCGGCCGCGCCGATGGACAGCGTGCCGGGAAAGCCTGCGTGCTCGCCGCTCGAGCCGTACGGCACAGCGGGTGCGACGAGCACATCCGAGCGTCGCGCGGCCAGGCCGGCGCACAGGGCGAGCGCGATATCGGCATCGGTGGACAGCGGCAGGTGCGGGCCGTGCTGTTCGGTCGAACCGATCGGCACGGCCAGGATCACACCGGCGGCGACATATTCGCCCGCCTCGCTCCATGTGAGATCCGCCATCATGGCGCCGACATTAACGTCACTCACTGACATAATCAATAGGCCGCCGGGCCGCATAATCAATAGCCGTGACGGCACACAGCACCCGGGGACGCCCGCGCGGCACCAGCAAGCGCGAGCTCGAACTCATCGCCATGCGGCTGTTCAGCGAACAAGGCTTCGATGAGACCACCGTCGAGCAGATCGCCGCCGCCGCCGGCGTCAGCGGGCGCACCTTCTTCCGTTATTTCCCCAGCAAGGCCGAGGTGCTCTGGTATCAGTTCGACGCCGAGGTGCAGGCCCTGCGGGAGGCGTTCGCCACCGTCGACCCGGACATCCCGATGATGACGGCCGTGCGCCGGGTGGTGGTCAACGCCAA
This sequence comes from Nocardia cyriacigeorgica NBRC 100375, assembly GCF_000308555.1. GTDB lineage: Bacteria > Actinomycetota > Actinomycetes > Mycobacteriales > Mycobacteriaceae > Nocardia > Nocardia cyriacigeorgica. The sequence goes on from NZ_BAFY01000143.1 coordinate 13,681, forward strand.
CCGCTACCGCGCCGAGGATGTGCCGGAACTGCGCACCCGCATGCAACTGGTCGCGACCGTGCCAGCGCTGGCCGCCACCGCGGGCGCACACTACGACGCCTGGGAGCGCACCGTCAGCTCCTTCGCCGCCGCGCGCCTGCGCCAGCCCGAGGACGCGCTGATCCCGATGGCCGTCGGACGCGCGACCCTCGCCGCCGCCCGCGCGGCCTTCGATGCCTGGCTGACCCGGGCCGATACCGATCTCACCGTCTACCTCGACGAGGTGCTCGAGGCCCTGGAACACGGCTTCGCGCCGCAGTCCGCGGCCGGCGGTGACCGACACCACGACGCGGCAGCACGACCTGGTGGTTTCGACGGCACGACGGCTGGGGTATGACTAGGCTCGATATCGGCACGCCGCCGAGCGCAACCAAGGCCGTCCAGCACGGCCCGACAGACCCGTCGAAAGGGGCACGAGTTTCCATGTCCGAGGTGTCCATGAGCCTTTCGGCGGACTCACTGGCCGCAGGACCGGTCGACAATCTGCTTCCGCAGCTGGTCGAGCACCTGCGTCAGAACCGCACCGTGCTGCGGGAAGAATGGGCGCGCCGCATCACCGATGCCCGCCTGCTGACCGCCATGACGCCGGAGGAGATCTTCTCCGAGGCCACCTCGATCTTCGACAACTACGTCGAGGTCCTCGAGACCGGTAGCGTCGAAGCGCTGCAGGCCTACGCGCGCGACCTGTCCGAGCGCATCATTCCCCGAGGCGTCGAGACCGACGAGATCCTCGGCATCGTGCTGCTGCTGCGCGACGTGCTGGCCCGCTCCCTGTTCGAGAAGTACCAGTCCAACTTCGAACTGCTCAACGACGTCCTCGACGCCTACGAGCCGGCCGCCAACCGCATCGCCAACACCGTGGGCGTCTCCTTCGTCCAGGAGCGCGAACGCGTCATCCGCCAGCAGCAGGAAGCCATCCGCGAGCTGTCCACCCCGGTGCTGCAGGTCCGTGAGCAACTGCTCATCCTGCCGATCATCGGTGTGCTCGACAGCCAGCGCGCCCGCCAGCTCACCGAACAGCTACTGCGCGCGATCCGGGCCAACCGCGCCAAGGTGGTCGTCATCGACATCACCGGTGTGCCCGAAATCGACCAGACCGTCGCCAACCACCTGGTGCAGACCGTGGACGCCTCCGGTCTGATGGGTGCCAACGTCATCATCACCGGCCTGTCCTCGGACATCGCGCTCACCCTGGTGACCATCGGCCTCGACCTGTCGAAGATGAACGCCGTCGGCGACCTCCAGGGTGGTATCGAGGAGGCCGAACGGTTGCTCGGCTACGAGATCTCCCGCGTCTCCGAGCGCGGCGGGCGTTGATCAGCCGCCCATGCCGGTTCCGATTCTCAAACAGGGCACATATCTCATCGCGTCGGTGCAATCGGCACTGACCGATGCCGATACCGAGCGTCTACAGGACGACCTGATGACCCAGGTCAGCAAGTACCGGGCGCACGGCATCATCGTCGATGTCACCGCGATCGACGTGATGGACTCCTTCGCTGCCAGATCGCTGCGCACCATCGCGCATATGACGCAGTTGCGCGGCGCCCAGACCGTCATCGTCGGGCTGCAACCCGAAGTCGCGTTCGCCATGGTCCAGCTCGGCCTCACCTTCGAGGATATGCACACGGCCCTCGACCTGGAAGAGGGCCTGGCCTGGCTGAACAGCAATGTCCCTGCCCGGCGGCGAGACGGTCGTGACAGTGGCCGCTGAGGACAGAGTCATCGCGGTGAAAATGTCCAACGACATCGTCACCGCTCGTCAGGCCGGACGTGAACTGGCAGAACAACTCGGCTTCTCCCTCACCGACCGCACCATGATCTCCACCGCCATCTCCGAGGTCGCGCGCAACATCACCAGCTACGCGGGCAGCGGCGAGATCCGATTACTCGTCGACGAACGCGAGGGCCGCCAGGCCCTTGTGGTGCAGGCCAGCGACAACGGTCCGGGCATTCGCGATATCGCCCGCGCCATGGAAGACGGTTACTCCACCGGCCTCGGGCTCGGACTCGGGCTGCCCGGCGCCAAACGACTCATGGACCGGCTCACGGTCGACTCGGGCCCCGGACGCGGCACGTTGGTGGAGATGTGGAAGTGGGTACCCAACGGTGCATGATGACGGGTTCATCGGCCGGATCGAATGGGCCGTTGCCGGTCGCGCCTTACCCGGACAGCAGATCTCCGGCGATCGGTGCGTCGTGCTCGATACCGGCGACGGGAGCGCGCTGTTCGCCGTCCTGGACGGGCTCGGCCACGGCCAGGCAGCCGCGTCCGCGGTCGACCGCGCAGCCCGCGTGCTCGCAGATCACCGCCGCGAACCGCTGGACGAGCTGATGGTGCTGTGTCATCGGGCCATGGCCGACACCCGCGGTGCCGCGGTATCGCTGGCGCTGTTCGGCGCGGATTCGGTGCAGTGGCTCGGCGTGGGCAACGTCGACACCCATTTGTTCACCGCCGGCCCCACCGGCCCCGCGATCAGCGCGACCGTGCTGCAGACCGGCGGCATCGTCGGCTACCGGCTGCCACCGCATCTGCAACCGCAGACCGTCGCGGTGCGGCCGGGAGATCTGCTGCTGATGTCGACCGACGGCGTCGTCATCGATTCCGGCACCAGCATCGACCTGTCGACCTCGGCCGTCGACATCACCGCCGCGCTGCTGGACAACAACGCCAAAGCCAGCGACGACGCCCTGGTCCTGGCGGCCAGGGTGCGTGGCGTGAACGGAACCTCATGAGCGGTGGGTGCCGACGATGAGCACGGTCCTTGCCGCCTTCCTCGACGACTACGCCGACGCGCTGCGGCGCCATCTGCGCTCCCCCGCCCACGACAGCCTCGCCGAAGGCCATGAGCTGGGACGGCGGGCGCTGGTCGAGGGCATCAGCCTGCTCGACCTCACCGAGAACCACTACCGGGTCGTCAAACAGGTGCAGGCCGAGGCGGGCGCGCCGGGCACGAGCACGCTCGAGGAATCCGCACTGGAATTCCTGCTGCAAACCCTGATCACCCTCGACGTCGCCACCCGCGGCTACCTCGACGGCACCCGCCGCTATGAGCAGCAACGTTCGCGCGCCGACGATCTGGCCGGACGCGACGAGTTCCGCACCGCGCTGGTGGAATCGCTGCAGGACGGGTTCTTCGTCGCCGATGCCAACGGCACCATCATCGAGGTCAATTCGGCCTTCGGCGAATTGACCGGGTACGGCGCCAACGAGGTTCCGTACGCGTTGCCGCATCCGTGGTCGCTGCCGGAGGGGCAGCGCTATCCCGACCTCGGGACCGCAGCGCTGCGCTTCGTCACCCAGATCCGTCATCGCGACGGCCGCGACCGCTGGCTCGCGGTCAGCACCAGCACGCTGGTCAAGCCCGAAGGCAACGAACGCATTTTCGTCGGCACCATTCGCGACGTCACCGCCGAACACGACGCCCAGGCCCGCGACCAGGCGGCCTCGCGGCTGGCGACGGCGGTGGCCTCGGCCATCAGCGTCGCCGAGGTGCTCGAGGTCGGCCTGGACGAGCTGCGGCGCACGGTCGGCGCGGAGACCGCGGTGGTCGCGGTCTGGCCCACCCGGCAGGGCGAGCCGGAGGTGTATGTGTCCGGCGCGGCGGTGGACGCCGAACCCGATGCCGTCGGCGAACCGCAGCCGGTGCAGGTCCTGGCGCCGGAAACCCGCGGGCTGCTCGAGCGTGCCAGGCTGCGGCCCGGTCGCACGCTCATCGCGGTACCCGAGGGCGCCGATCGGGCCGAGGGCATCGTCGCCCCGCTCGGTGAGACCGCCGACGCCGCACTGTGGCTGCGCTTCGCCGCGCCGCGCGTCGTCGGCGCCGCCGACTGGACACTGTTCTCGCTGCTCATCGGTCACCTCAGCCTGGCCGTGCAGCGGGCACGGAACTTCGACCAGGCCCGTTCCACCTCGCTGACCTTGCAGCGTGCCATGCTCGGCCCGATCGAGCTGCCGCCGCGGTTCTCGGTGCACTACGAACCGGCACTGCCGCCGCTGGAGATCGGCGGCGACTGGTACGACGTGGTGCCCTTGAATGACGGCACCATCGGCGTGGTGGTGGGTGACTGCGTCGGCCGTGGCCTGTCGGCGGCGGTGGTGATGGGCCAGCTGCGCACCGCCGCACGCGCCCTGCTGCTGCGCGGGGCCGGTCCGGCGCAGCTGCTGGCCGAACTCGACACCGTCGCCGCCCGGATCCCCGGCGCCATGTGCACCACGGTGTGCGCGGCCGTGCTCGACCCGGTCCGCGGCCTGGTGCGCTACAGCAACGCCGGCCATATGCCGCCCATCCTGGCCGATGTGGGCGTCACCGGGCGGATGCTGGAGGGCGGCCGCGCGGTGCCGCTGGCGACCTTCGACATGCCGCGACGCCCCGAGGCGACGACACCGTTGCCCCCTGGCTCCACGCTGGTGTTGTTCACCGACGGGCTGGTCGAACAGCGCGGGGTCGACATCTACGACGGATTCGATCAGATCGCCGATGTGCTGGCCGAGACCCATGAGCGGCTGCCGCACGAAGTGGCCGACGCGGTGCTGTCGCGGCTGCGCCCGGCCGGCGGCTACGACGACGACGTCGCCATGGTCGTCTACCGGCAGCCGCCCACGCCGCTGCACGTCGAGGTGCCCGCCAGAGCGGAACAGCTGTCGATAGTGCGGCGCACCCTCAAAGCCTGGCTCACCGCTGCCGCCGTGCCGCACGATCTGGCCTCCGACCTCGTCGCCGCCGCCAACGAGGCGTGCAGCAACAGCATCGAGCACGCCTACCGCGACACCGGATCGGGCGTGGTCGAGCTGAGTGCGCGCTGCGATACCGAGAAGGTGGAGATCCAGGTCACCGACACCGGCAACTGGAAGCCACAGTCGGCCGATCGCGGGTACCGTGGCCGGGGACTGGATATGATGCGTGCGCTCACCGAAGAGCTCGACATCGACCACAGCGGGTCCGGTACCAGGGTGCGGATGTCGGTGACGTTGCCGGCGATCGCTTTCCCGGTGGCCAACCCGCTACGTGGAACCAACCGACAGGTATCCGGGTGACGATTCGGCAGGATCGCCCGGATCATGGCAGATTGTGATGATGTGACAAACACTTCCGGAGACGCGTATCCCCTCACCGACACGATGACCACCACCGTCGCCACCCGCGACGGGGCCACCGTGCTCACGGTGACCGGGGAGGTCGACCTGGCCACGGCACCCGCCCTGGAGAATGCGATCGACGCGGCCCTCGGCAGCGAGCCCGCGGGCCTGATCATCGACCTGACCGCGGTCACCTTCCTGGCCTCGGCGGGCATGGCGGCCCTGGTCGCCGCACACCAGCGCGCCGGTGACACCACCGCGATCGCGGTGGTCGCCGACGGCCCCGCCACCAGCCGTCAGCTCAAGATGACCAGCCTCGACCAGGTGTTCGCGCTGCACACCACGCTGGACGCGGCCCTGGCCGAACTGCGCGGAGGCAACTGACCCCACCACACCACGGGCCCCGCACCGACGACGAGTCGGCACGGGGCCCGTGTGCATGCGCGCCGGGCCCGTCCCGGGGACGGGCCCGCCCGCGCGATCAGTCACAGAGTGAGCGCAGCTGCTCGATCAGCCGGACGCGCTCGGCCGGAGTGGCCGCCATCGGGACCACGTTGAGCACCGTCACACCGGCCTCGGCGAAGGCGGCGACGCGCTCCTTGACGAAGCTCGCCGGGCCCACCAGCGAGATATCGCGCACCAACTCGTCGGGCACCACCTTGGCCGCCTCGTCCTTCTTGCCGGCCAGATACAGCTCCTGGATGCGGTCGGCTTCGGCGCCGTAGCCGTACTTGGTGGCCAGGGTGTGATAAAAGTTCTTGCCCTTGGCGCCCATGCCGCCGATGTAGAGCGCCAGATGCGGTTTCACGAATTCCAGTAGCGGCGTGACGTTCTCACCGATGGCCAGTGCCGGGCCCGCGTACACCTCGAGGGGGCCGAGGGCCGGATCACGCTGGGCCAGACCGGCCGAGAGCGCATCGCCCCACACCTTCTCGGCCTGTTCGGGCAGGAAGAAGATGGGCTGCCAGCCCTCGGCGATCTCTGCCGCCAGCTGCACGTTCTTCGGACCGAGCGCGGCCAGCAGCACCGGAATGCGTTCGCGCACCGGATGATTGATCAGCTTCAACGCCTTGCCGAGGCCGGTGCCGCGCTCGGCGGGCAGCGGGATCTGGTAGTACTTGCCGTCGTATTCGAGCCGCTCGCGCCGCCACACCTTGCGGCAGATCTCCACCAGTTCCCTGGTGCGGCCGATGGGCGCGTCGTAGGGCACGCCGTGGAAGCCCTCGATCACCTGCGGTCCGGAGGCACCGAGGCCGAGCACGAACCGGCCGTCGGAGACGAAGTCCAGGCCCGCGGCCGTCATCGCGGTCAGGCTCGGGGTACGGGTGTAGAGCTGCAAGATGCCCGAGGCCAACTGGATGCGCTCGGTCTTGGCGGCCAGATACCCGAGGGCGCTCACCGCGTCGAAGGAGTAGGCCTCCGGAACGAACACGACGTCGAGGCCCGCCCGCTCGAGATCGGCGACCTCGGCCGCGACCTCCTTGAAGCCCCCCGAATAATTGATACCCAATCCGATCCGCATAGCACTCAACATAGCCACGGCTATCGCACCGCCTGCCACCGGCCACACCCGCATCGCGGTAGCGTGGGTGCGCCCCGCCGTAGCACAACGAAAGGCCACACCGCCGTGTCGCAGCCGTCCACCTCGCATCCGGATCTCGCGCCGAGCTTCGCCGACGCCACCGTCGCCGGATATCTGGCCGATCTGGCGGCCAAGGTGCCCGCGCCCGGCGGTGGCGCCGTCGCCGCCCTGCACGCCGCTCAGGGGGCCGCGCTGATCGCGATGGTCGCCCGCTACACCACCAGGGCCAAAGACGCCGAGCACCGTCCGGTCGTGGACCGGATCATCGAGGCCGCCGACGCGGCTCGCCGGCGCGCCCTCGCGCTCGCCGACGCCGACGCGGCCGCGTTCACCGCGGTGGGCGCGGCCTACAAGCTGCCCAAGACCACCCCCGAGGAGACCGAGGCGCGCGGCGCGGCCATCACCGCGGCGCTGATCGAGGCCGCCCGGGTGCCCGCGGCCGTGGTCGACGAGGCCGACGAGGTGCTGTCGCTGGCCGCCGAGCTGCTGCCGATCGGCAACCCCAATGTGGTCACCGACATCGGTGCCGCCGCCGATGCCGCCCGCGCGGCCGCGACGAGTTCGCGACTCAATATCGAGATCAACGTCGGCTCGCTGTCGGCCGAGGACGGCGCCGCTTTCGCGGCCGCTCTCGGACGGATCGAGGCCATCACCGCCCGCGCGGACGCCCTGCACGCGGATGTGCTGCACGCCGTGCGCGGCTGAATTCCGGCATCGCCTTTCCCAGCCTCGGCCCGGCTGCCACGGCGGCCGGGCCGACGCGCGTCCGGAGTACCCAGAAATAGGTAGCTCACACATAGCCAGCACGGCTTAAAACCGCTAAACGAACCTTTCGAGGTCACGGTCGAGCCCGCTCGAAAGGCACCGGCTCCCACCACAACTGCACTGTAGACGCACGATTCGGCGAATATTCCGGCACAGAAACCTCCTTCCACCTGCGAACTGCCGAGTAGGTAACTGAGTGCGCGTACACTGGGCCGCGGTCACGTGATACGCATCACTTCACGGATCGATTTCAGGCTTCACCTGCTTTGTGCGTCACCACGAGTCACCAGCGCGATCGGCAGCCGCAACGGCTGCCGTAACTGATAGCTCGAGCTCGACATGCAGGAGGTAACGGTGAGGATCGGGTACATCACGGCGCCCCCGGCGCTCGAACCGGAACTGGACCGCGAGACGGAACAGGAATCCAGGATCGACGTCATCACGGTGCGCCAGGTCGTTTCCAACATCGCGGACTGCTCGGCCGATCCCGGCGAGCTGACCGTGGGTCAGGCACGCCGCGCCCATGACATCCACCGCTACTGCTCACCCGAGTGCCTGGTTCTACGCCGAGCCAGGTACACCCTGAACGCGACGGCAACCGGCCGCGCGGCGTTCACGCTGGCCCCGGATCGGGCGGGAGCCGGCGCCGTGTAGATCACTCCACGACGTCTCGGGCATTCGTCTGTTGTCCGTGCAGCAGTGCACTGCTGCCTGCTTGCGCCGCACCCCTTCGGCGCCAGTGATTTTCGTTGCTATCAGCTCCACCCATCGGCCGACGGCCACGTTCCGCGCGGGCGGCGGCCACTGTTGAGGAGGGTTTAAGTTGAGCACCATTTTCACCCACGAAACCACCGATTCCGACTCCGACATCCTGGGTCGAAAACCCGGCAGCGACGCGTTGAACGGCGCCGCCCGGCACCGGCCACTGAGCATCGTTCTCGTCGCTCCCCCCTATTTCGATGTCCCGCCCGCCGGATACGGCGGAGTGGAGGCGGTGGTGGCCGAACTCGCCGACACTCTCGTCGCGCGCGGCCACCAGGTCACCCTGCTCGGCGCCGGAAAGCCGGGCACCGCAGCGGAATTCATCCCGGTATGGGATCGCATCCAGGCCGACCGGCTCGGCGATCCGTTCCCCGAGGTGGTCAACGCGCTCAAGGTCCGTCGCATCATCGAGGAACTGGCGCGCAGCAGGCCCATCGACATCATCCACGACCACACCTTCGCCGGCCCGCTCAACGCACCCGCCTATGAGGCACTGGGCATTCCGACCGCCGTCACCGTGCACGGGCCGGTCGACGGCGATATGTCCGACTACTACGGCGCACTCGACGAACACACCCGGCTGGTCGCCATCAGCGATCGCCAGCGCGCACTGGCCCCATCGTTCAACTGGATCGCCCGCGTGCACAACGCCTTGCGGCCGAGCGAATGGCCGTTCCAGGTGGAGAAGAAGGACTACGCGCTGTTCCTCGGCCGCTATGCCTCCTATAAGGGCCCGCACCTGGCTCTGCATGCCGCGCACGAGGCCGGTATTCCGTTGATCCTGGCAGGCAAATGCAATGAGCCGCCGGAAAAGGCGTTCTTCGCCAAGGAAATCGAGCCGCTGCTGACCGAACGCGATCACGTCTTCGGCGAGGCCGACGCGGTGGCCAAGCGCAAGCTGCTGGCCTCGGCGCGCTGCCTGCTGTTCCCGATCCGCTGGGAGGAGCCCTTCGGCATCGTGATGATCGAGGCCATGGCCTGCGGCACCCCGGTGGTGGCGTTGCGCGGCGGCGCGGTCGAGGAGGTGATCGTGGACGGCGTCACCGGCATCATCTGCGACGACCCGGCAGAGCTGCCCGCCGCCATCGCCAAGGCAGGCGATCTGGATCCCTACGCCTGCCGCAAGCGCGTCGAAGAACTTTTCGGTGTCGATCAGCTCGGCGCGGGCTATGAGGCGGCCTATTACCGCATACTCGAAGCGTGGGACGAATCCCATCGCCCGGCAGATGAATTGACCACCGTCGAGCTCCGGCGCAGCGGCCTGCTCGGTCTGCGCGCGGACAACGGCACGACACCGGCTTGGAGTCGAGCATGAGTGAGCCCCTCAGGGTCCTCAATTCCGGTCAACCCGCCGCCGTCAACGGCGGCGGGGGGACCATCACCCTCGTCGAAGCGAGCACTTTCTGCCTGTCCGATCAGCTCGGCGATATCCATTCGGGGACCTCGCAGGGCTTGTTCTATCGCGACGCACGGGTGATCTCGCGGTGGGAGCTGCGGCTGGACGGCCAAGCGGCCGAACAGCTCACCGTGCTCACCCCCGAGGCGTTCAAGGCGCGGTTCATCATGCGCAAGCAGCCGCGCCAGGGCATCGCCGACAGCACGGTGCTGGTCGTGCGCAAACGCATGATCGGCCAGGGGCTCAAGGAAGCGATCATCGTGCAGAACCTCGGTCACGAGGACACCGCGATCACCGTGACCCTGTTCGCCGACGCCGATTTCGCCGACTTGTTCGCGGTGAAGGAGGGCCGCAAGCATCTGGGCAGCGCCGAGGCCCAGTCCGTCGACGGCGAACTGCACCTGATCGATCACACCGATCCCGGCCGCGGCGTCACCATCAGCGCCACCGGCGATCCGGTGATGCTGCCCGGCACCGTCACCTGGCAGGTGGTGGTGCCCGCGCACGGGCAGTGGAAGACCGAGATCCTGGTCCAGCCGGTGGTGGCGCATCGACGGGTGCAGATGGCCTTCGGTGACGATGAGGACAGCCCGATCAGCAGGCTCAAGGCCTGGCGGGCCACCGCGACCGATCTGACCGCCACCGATGCTCGGCTCACCCAGGTGCTGCAACGCACCGAAAGCGATCTGGGCGCCTTGCGCATCGACGGCCGCGGCGACGGATCCCCGGCCTATGTGGCGGCGGGCGCGCCCTGGTTCATGACCCTGTTCGGCCGTGACAGCCTGCTCACCTCGTGGATGGCGCTGCCGTTGGATTCGGCGCTGGCGGTCGGCACGCTGCGCCAGCTGGCCAAACTCCAGGGCACCAAGGTGGAACCGATCACCGAGGAGGAGCCGGGCCGGATCATGCACGAGATGCGCCACGGTCCCGCCGGTGGTCAGGTGCTCGGCGGCGAGGTGTACTACGGTTCCATCGACGCCACCCCGCTGTTCGTGATGCTGTTGGCCGAATGCTGGCGCTGGGGCGCCGACGAATCGGTGATCCGGGAGCTGCTGCCCGCCGCCGACGCCGCGCTGGCCTGGATCGACGAGTACGGCGACGCCGACGGTGACGGCTTCATCGAATACCGCCGCAAAACCGACCGCGGCCTGACCAACCAGGGCTGGAAGGACAGCTACGACGCGATCAACGACGCCAGCGGCCACCTGGCCGAGCCGTCCATCGCGCTCAGCGAAGTCCAGGGCTACGCCTACGCCGCACGGCTGGCCAGGGCCGAACTGGCCGACCATTTCGGCGACCACGAGACCGCGGTGCGGCTACGCGGTCAGGCCGAGGACCTCAAGTCCCGGTTCGACGAGGCGTTCTGGGTGGCCAAGAACGGCTGGTACGCGATCGCGCTGGACGGCCACAAACATCAGGTCGACGCGCTCACCAGCAACGCCGCCCAATGTCTGTGGACCGGGATCGTCGCCGACGAGCGCGCCGCCGAGCTGATCGACAAGCTCGCCGATGCCTCGATGGACTCCGGCTTCGGATTGCGCACCCTGGCCGCCACCATGGGCGCCTACAACCCGATGAGCTACCACAACGGCTCGGTGTGGCCGCACGACACCGCCATCGCGGTGGCCGGTTTGCAGCGCTACCGCCATATCCCGGGTGCCAGCGAGCTGGCCGAACGGCTCACCACCGGCCTGCTCGACGCCGCCGCCGAGTTCGGTGGCCGGCTACCGGAGTTGTTCTGCGGCTTCGGCCGCGCCGAATTCCGCTCCCCCATCCCGTACCCGACGTCCTGCTCACCGCAGGCGTGGGCCAGCGCGGCGCCGCTGCTGCTGGTGCGCTCATTCCTCGGACTCACCCCGTGCGTGCCGAACCGGCGGCTCATCGTCACTCCGCGACTGCCGCGGCGCTGGGGCAAGCTCGCGCTCACCGACATGCGGCTCGGGCCCGCCACGGTTACCCTGCACGCGGAGGGTTCGGAAATTCACGTGCACGGCCTACCCGACGATTGGCAGTTGGTGACGGAATAGCCGCGGCGCGTCGCGTAACGAGCAGGCAACGGCCGGTGTCGAAGTTGATCATGCGCGCCTAGACTGGACTTCTGCCCACCACACCGTCTCGAAGGGGGTGGAGCCATGCGAAGCGTAGTTCGGCACCTGTTCCTGGCCGTCGCGATCATGGCCTTGGCCATGGTCGGTTCGGGCGCGGCGAACACCATGATGATCGACCGATCTCCGCCCGGCGCGGATATCGGTACGGTCGCCTCCATCACGCCCTCCGCCGGCCGTACGGTCGGCATCGCGCATCCGGTGACCATCCGTTTCGACGCCGACGTGGCCGATCGCGCCGCCGCCGAACGGGCGGTATCGATCACCGCGGACAGGCCGTTGCCCGGCACCTTCGCCTGGGCCGGCGACCGGCAACTGACCTGGACTCCGACCGGCTACCTGCCCGCGAACGCCACCATCGGTGTGCGCTTCGGCGATCAGGTCCGCACCGAGTTCGCCACCAATGCCGGCGTCGTGGCCGACGCGGACATGTCGGCGCACACTTTCACCGTCAGCATCGGCGGTCAGGTGGTCCGGGTGATGCCCGCCTCGATGGGCAAGCCGGGCTGGGAGACTCCGACCGGGACCTTCCCGGTGCTGGAGAAGTTCCGCCACATCGTCTTCGATTCGCGCACCATCGGCATCCCGCTGGATTCGCCGGAGGGATACCTGATCGACGGCGAGTACGGCGTGCGCCTGACCTGGAGCGGCGTATTCGTCCATTCGGCGCCCTGGTCGGTCGACTCCCAGGGCTATGCCAACGTCAGCCACGGCTGCATCAACCTCGCCCCCGGCGACGCGGCCTGGTACTACGAGAACGTCGGCATCGGCGACCCGGTCACCACGCACTGGTGATTCCCGCACCGCGCACCGGGCGGGTCGCACGACCCGCCCGGGCGGGTGTCGTGAGCGTCCATCGCCCCGTCCGTCCAGTACAAATAGGTGGACCTGACGGAAGAACCTGACGAAGGTGGGGGCGTTATGGATCGACGGGACGATGCGCGCGGGGACCAAGCGCCGTCCGGCAGCGAAGCGAGCGGCGCGAAGGCCGACTATGTGGGCGAATGGGCCGACTGGATGTCGTCGCTGCCCGCGCCGAAGAAGATCCCGCCGGGCCGGCCCACACCACCCGGCCAGGACCCGCCCGTGCGCATCGGCCGCCGGGAACCGATCGAACGGCGCCGCGGCCTACGCCTCTGGGCCCCACCGCTGCTCGGCCTGCTCGGCGCCACAGCCCTGCTCGCGGCCGCGTACGTGCACTTCAGTGGGCCGAGCGGCGAGCCGGCGACCGCCAAGGCGCGTCCCGACATCGTGATTCCGGCACCGTCCGGCGATGCGGTCGCGTGTGCGCCGGAACGGGTGGGCAACCGGATCCAGGGCAATGCCGCCGGTGGGGACGATTCCGGGACCGCGGCCATCTTCGCCTTCCAGCACGCCTTCTACGTCGCGCGTTCCGGGGAGCAGGCCCGAACCGTCGTCGCTCCTGGTGCGGCGGTGCCGTCGGCGGCCGATATCCAGCGCGGCATCGATTCGGTGCCGGCGGGTACGACGCATTGCCTCGCGATCAGTCCGGGCGCGTTCGTCGGCCAGTACACGGTCGTCGTCACCGAATACCGGCCGCAGACCCAGCCGATCACCTACAACCCTCAGCTCGTCACCACCGCCGCGGTCGGCGGGCGCACGCTCATCACGGGGATCAGGCCCATCGCCTGAGCGCTGCCGGTACCCGGTCGACGCCGCCGAGTCCATCTCGCGGCGGCGGTACCGGTTGGCGCGAGCCGGGTGCCCCGGCATCCGACATGCGACCGACGACCCTGGTCAGGCCTCCGAGGGAGGAGCACACTCGCAGATATGACCAACATCGACGAAGTTCGGGTCCCCGAGCATCCGACGGTGCTGGCCGCGTTGCGGCTGGCCTGCCGGGCGCCGTCGGTGCACAACACCCAGCCCTGGCGCTGGGTCTTCGACGGAACCCGGCTCCACCTCTACGGCGACGGCCAACGCAGGCTGCACTCGGCCGATCCCCAGGGCAGGCAACTGGTGATCAGCTGCGGTGCGATGCTGCATCATGTGAGCATCGCGTTCGCCGCGCGCGGCTGGCACACCGACATCGCGCGGCTGCCCGACCCGGCGCACCGCGACCATCTGGCGACCCTCGAGTTCCGGCCCTGGCCGGATCCACCGCAGCGAACCTCTGCCCTCGCCCGTGCGATCGACCGGCGCCACACCGACCGGCTGCCGATGCTCGAACCACCGCACTGGGACGAGGTCGGCCCCAGGGTGCGCGCCCTGGTCTCGGCCTTCGACGTCGAATTCGACGAGCTCGACGATTCGGCGCGACCGCGCCTGGCCGCGGCCTCGGAACAGTCCTCGGCCCTGCGTCGTCACGATCCGCACTACCAGCACGAATTGCACTGGTGGGCAGGCAATATCGCCAACCTGGACGGCATTCCGGCCACGGCGCTCGCCTCGAACGCCGAGCTCGCGCAGGTCGGCGTCGGCCGCGATTTCCCGGCCGGGCCTCGCTCGCTGCGGCGCGGTGATCTCGACGATCATGCCCGGCTGGCGGTACTCAGCTGCACCGACGACGCTCCGCTGCCGTGGCTGCGCACCGGCGAGGCCCTGTCGGCCGTGTTGCTGGAATGCACCGCGGCCGGGCTGGCGACCTGTCCGCTGACCCACATCACCGAACTGCCGTCGAGCCGGCGCATCATCGCCGGGCTGATTCCACGACCGGCCGTCCCGCAGGTGGTGGTGCGCATCGGCGCCGCGCCCGACGAGCCGGAGCAGCCGCCCACCCCCAGACGCCCGGTCACCGAGTTCTTCACCGCCGGCCGCACGGCGCTCTGAGGAGCAGGCCATGTCCGCTGACAACGCCCCGGTGGTCGTCGGTGCCGATGGCTCCCGATCCGCTATCGGCGCGGTGCGCTGGGCCGCCGCCGACGCCGCCCGCCACGGCAGCCCGCTACATATCGTGTACGCGATCGGCGTGCCGATCGATGTGGGCCCGACCCTCGGCTACGCCCCCATCGACGCCGAGAGCTACCGCAAGGCCGGACAGGAAGCGCTGGCCGAAGCCCGCGAGATCGCCACCGCGGCCGCCGCGCCCATCGGTCCGATCGAGATCGAGACCGTCGTGCGGGAAGCCGCGCCCGTGCCGCTGCTGCGGGAACGCTCCACCACGGCCAGGATTCTGGTCGTCGGCACCCGTGGCCTCGGCGCGCTGCGGCGCGGGCTGCTCGGTTCGGTGAGCACCTCGCTGGCCCGGCACGCGCACTGCCCGGTCGCGGTGATCCCGGAACTCGCCGAGCGCACCGACGGTCCGGTGGTGGTCGGGACCGATTGTTCGCCGAGCAGCGTGCACGCCATCGCCGTCGCCTTCGACCAGGCCGCCCGCCGCGGTGCCGAGCTGGTGGCGGTGACGGCGTGGTCGGAGTTCTACCGCTACCTGTCCAGGGCCGAGCTCGCGGCCGAGGCCGAGTCGAAACTGTCCGACGCCCTGGCACCGTGGCGCACCCGCTACCCCGAGGTCGCGGTGCGCCAGGTCGTCGCCGAGGAGCGGCCCGCGCGCTTGCTGATCGACACCGCCGCCGACGCCCGACTGCTGGTGGTCGGCAGCCATGGACGCGGCGGGTTCGTCGGCATGACCCTCGGCTCGGTCGGCCAGGCGGTGCTGCACGCCGCCGAGTGCCCGGTGATCATCGCCCGTTCGGCCTCCTGAGCGGTACGGCCGGTGCCGTAGACGCGTGTGATTTCACGCAGGACACAGGCCACCGGCCGACGCCGCCTGCGGATCACTCACAGCGGGCACGACCGACGGCAGCTCGCCTTGTCCGACAACAGAATCCGGCTCATCCGAACGCATCGCCGCCGGCGCGGGATCACCCCATCGTCTCGCGCAGCGCGCGCCCGGTCGCCGATTCGGCGCAGGCCGCGAGCTGTTCGGGTGTGCCCTCGACGATGATGCGCCCGCCCCGGCGACCCGGACCCGGTCCGAGATCGACGATGCGGTCCGCGCGCCGGATGACCTCGAGGTTGTGTTCGATGACGACCACCGTGTCGCCCTTGCCGACCAGGGTGTCCAGCACCCCGAGCAGGGTGTCGATATCGGACAGGTGCAGGCCGGTGGTCGGCTCGTCGAGGATGTAGAGGGTGTGCTCGGCGCGGGCGGCCAGCTCCTTGGCGATCTTCAGGCGCTGGCATTCGCCGCCGGACAGGGTCGTCAGCGATTGGCCCAGCCGCAGGTAGCCGAGGCCGACGTCGGCGATATGGCCGAGAGCGGAGGTGATGGCGGGGGTGCTCAGACGTCGCAGCGCCTCGTCGACGGTGAGGTCGTCGATATCGGCGATCGACAGTCCGTCGACGCGGTAGCCGAGCACTTCCTCGGTGAACCGCCGGCCACCGCAGGTTTCGCAGACCACCTCCTGGCCGTCCATGAAGGCCAGATCGGTGTAGATCACCCCGAGCCCCTTGCAGGCCGGGCAGGCGCCGGCGGAGTTGGCGCTGAACAGCGCGGCGGGCACCGCGTTGTGGCGGGCGAACAGCTTGCGGATGGCAGGCGCGATTCCGGTGTAGGTGATCGGCGTCGAACGCCGGTTCGTGCTCACCGGGCGCTGGTCGACGACGGTGGCCGGATGCTGTGCGGCGAGTTCGGCGGCGAGGCTGGATTTGCCGGAACCGGCCACGCCGGTGAACACGGTGAGGACGCCGGTCGGGATGTCGACGTCGAGCCCGGCGAGGTTGTTGCGGGTGGCGTTCTCGATCCGGATCTTTCCCGCGGCGGTCCGTGGTGTTCGCGGTGTGCGCTGCTGCCGCAGGCCGCGCCCGGTCGGCGTGTCGGTGCGCAGCAGGTCGTCGAATCCTCCTTGGAACACCACGCGCCCGCCGTCGGTGCCCGCGCCCGGCCCGATCTCGACGATCTGATCGGCGATCCGCAGCACATCCGGATCGTGTTCGACCACGAGCACCGCATTGCCCTTGTCGCGCAATCGTTTCAGCAGTTCGGTCATCGCGCGCACGTCGTGCGGATGCAGTCCGATGGTCGGCTCGTCGAAGATGTACAGCATTTCGGTGAGGCTGCTGCCCAGATGGCGGATGGTTTTGATGCGCTGGGATTCCCCGCCGGACAGCGTCAGCGTCGGGCGCGACAG
This sequence comes from Nocardia cyriacigeorgica NBRC 100375, assembly GCF_000308555.1. Taxonomy (GTDB): domain Bacteria; phylum Actinomycetota; class Actinomycetes; order Mycobacteriales; family Mycobacteriaceae; genus Nocardia; species Nocardia cyriacigeorgica. The sequence goes on from NZ_BAFY01000143.1 coordinate 30,500, forward strand.
GGTCAGGTAGCCGAGTCCGATGGTGACCAGGGCGCCGAGTCGCTCGCGCAAGGCTTGCACCACGGGCCGCACAGCGGGTTCGCGCACTCCCGCGACGATCTCGACCAGCTCGTCGATCTCCATCCGCCCGAGTTCGACGATGGTGTGGCCGAGCACCGTGGCCGTGCGCGCCTCGGGTTTCAGCCGTTCGCCATCGCACTCCCGGCACCGTTCGGTACGCGTGAACCGCTGCACCACCGCCAGTTTGCGCTCCGACATCTCGTCGGCGGTGTGCAGGTAGATCCGCTCGAACCGTTCCACCACGCCCTCGTAGTCCTTGGGTGGACGGGTGCCGAGCCGCGCGGCCGCATCGCCGCCGTAGAGCAGGGCCTCGCGTTCGGCGGGTGTCCACTCGCGCAGCGGCGTCGCCGGATCGAAGGAGCCGATATCGGCGTACTGCTTGTACCAGAACTGTCCGTCGCCGAAACCCGGCAACAGGATCGCGCCCTGCTCCAGGGACTTGTCCAGGTCGAGCACCCGCTCCACATCGGTGGCGAGGGTCTCGCCCAATCCCGCGCACGCCGGGCACATGCCGGCGGGATCGTTGAAGGAGAAGTGGTTGGACTCCCCCACATACGGCTCGCTCACCCGGGAGAACAGCAACCTGAGGTAGGTGTAGGCGTCGGTGATGGTGCCGACGGTGGAGCGGGCGTTGCCGCCGAGGCGTTTCTGGTCGATCACCACCACCGGCGAGAGACCATCGATCGCGTCCACATCCGGCCTGCTCCAGCGCGGCAGACGGTTCCGCACGAACGGTGGATAGGTCTCGTTGAGCTGATAGCCGGCCTCGGCGGCGATGGTGTCGAACACCAGCGACGATTTGCCCGAACCGGACACCCCGGCGAAAACCACCAGCTGACCGCGCGGGATATCGATATCGACCTCGCGCAGGTTGTTGGTTCGTGCTGCCCGGATGCGGATCGCGCGCTCGGCTGCGGTAGCCGATCGAGTGGGTGCGGTAGCTGATCGAGTCACACTTCGACGGTAGGTCCAGATGCGGCCGGATCCTGACCGCAATTCGCGGACAATGGAAGTATGTCCGATACCACCGGCCGGATGCTGGAACTGCTGGCCACCTTGCAGACCGGCCGTCGCTACAGCGGCCGCGATCTGTCGGCCAGGCTGGGCGTGAGTGCCCGCACCCTGCGCCGCGATATCGATCGGCTGCGTGCCCACGGATACCCGGTCACCACCCAGCCGGGGCCTACGGGCTACTACCAGCTGGCCGCCGGGCGCACCCTGCCGCCGCTGGTGCTCGACGACGACGAGGCCGTCGCCACCCTCATCGCGCTGGCCCTGCTCGGCGCCACCGGCACCGACGATCCACCGGTCGATGGGCACACCGATATCGGCGCCGCCGCCGACCGGGCCTTCGGCAAGATCGACCAATTCCTGCCCACCCGGCTGCGCCTGCGCGCCGAAGCCGTGCGCGCATCGCTCGAGGCGGCTCCGCTCATCGCGCCCGCGGTCGACGCCGAATTGCTGGCGCTGCTCGGTGCCGCGGCCGGCGCGCGTGAACGCGTCAACTTCGACTACACCAACAAGTCCGGTGCCCGCACGGCCCGGCGGGTGGAACCGTATCGGCAGGTCAACCTGCATTTACGCTGGTATCTGCTGGCGTGGGACCTCGATCGTGACGACTGGCGGACTTTCCGGCTGGACCGGATCAGCAACGCCATGGCCACCGGCGCCCGTTTCACCGCGCGGCCGCTGCCGGCCGAATCCGGTCTCGCGTATCTGCGTGCCGGTCTCACCGCACGCCGTTACCGCGCGGTCGCCGTGGTGGACGCTCCCGCCGCCGCGATCCGCGACGCGCTGAAATTCCAGGACTGCGATATCGAGTCGCTGGGCTCGGACCGGTCACGGGTGATCACCCGAGTCGACTCGTTCGAATGGCTCGTGCTCCAACTCGCGCTCATCGGAGCGGATTTCGTCATCGAGGAACCCGACGAGTTCCGCGACCGTTGCCGCGACCTCGGCGAACGGCTACTGCGTGCGGCGGCACCGAAGGTCCGAGCGGCGCCCGAAGCGTGAGCAGCACCGTCGAGTCCGGACACCGCTCGGCGGCTTCCGCCACCGGAGCCAACGTGCGCGATGGCGCCTCCGGACGAGTAACCGGCGAACACCAGCGCGGCAACGTGAGCGCGAAACGTGAGTACCCCGGAATCGGACACCGCCCGATACAGCGGCATCACCCGACTCTCGGCAGCAACCGATAAAGCGGTGTCCCGAGCTGCTCGCGAGCGAATCCGCTCAGCGCGAGAGGAATTCGTCGATCACGCGCCAGGTGGTCTCCCGTGCGGCAGGCCCCGCCAGGATACCGAGGTGTCCACCGGGGACCTCTTCGAATCGCACCTCCGCGCCGGTGAGTACGTCGACTCCGGCGCGGGCGGCGGCCGCAGGCACGACCAGGTCGGTCCGGCTGCCCAGAATAAGGACCGGGCAGGTGAGTTTCGCGGTTTCCACGACCAGGTCCGAACGCAACCGGATGGTGCCGGTGACCAGCTCGTTGCGCAGGATGAACGACCGGTGGATCTGCCGGTAGAGCCGGCCCGGGTAGCCGGGCATCATCGCCATGAACCGGTCGATGGCCTCCATCCGGGCCAGCGCGTCTTCGTCGAGGATGTTGCGGGCCACGAACAGCGGACGCGTGAGCTCACGCTGGAAGGCCTGCACCCGGAATCCGGTGCGGACGATGTAGCTGGGGATGCCGCCGAACACCCTGGTCGCGAGGTCGACCTCGCGACCGCCGGTGACCGCGCCGAGGATCCGCAGCGGCGCCACCGTCACCGTCTTGCGCTGATCGAACGGCGGCGCGATGGCGGTGATGGAGGCGATCGGCAGATCCGCGTGCCCGGCGCCGGCCAGCACGGCGAGAATGCCGCCGAGCGACCAGCCGACGACGTCGACGCCCGCACCGTCGTGCTCCTGGCTGACCCGCCGGATCGCGGTCGGGACGATGTCGTGGGTCCACTCCTCCAGCCCGAGGTGGCGGTCGGCGTAGGTCATCTGGCCGTAGTCGATGACGTAGGGCTGCCTGCCGGTTTCCAGCAGGAACCGCACGAAGCTCTGCCCGTCGCGCAGATCGAAGCACGCAGGGGTCACCGCCAGCGGCGGCACCAGCAGCACCGGGCGCTGTGTGGACGGCTCGTCGCGATCGAACCGGCGCAGACAGCGGTGCGGTTCGTCGTAGACGACCGTCGACGGCGCCGGCGCGTACGGCTCGATGCCGTCACCGAACGACAGCGACCAGATATTGCGCGCAGCGCGCGGCAGATCCCCCACTAGCGACACCATGTGAGCCCCTCTACGCCTTTCAACCTCGGCAACGCGATAACTTACTATACGGTAAGTTAACCGTGGCTCTCAAATTGTGGCAGCGATCACTCGACTGCTCGGCCGGTCGGAGTACGCCGCGGTGAACCATCGGTCGGCCCGACACGCACCGCTTGCGACAACGGTCACACCACGGCACAGGCAACCGCCGGCGCGGGCGTCACGTAACCGCGCCACACCGGTGATTCCCGTTGACCCGCACCGGGGTCCACGCGTCGCTACCGTTGAACCATGTCTGCGGCAATCGATATCTCCGGCCTGGTCAAGACATTCGGCCGCACCCGTGCACTCGACGGGCTCGACCTCCACGTCACCACCGGTGAGGTGCACGGCTTCCTCGGCCCGAACGGCGCCGGCAAATCGACCACCATCCGGGTTCTGCTCGGACTGCTGCGCGCCGACAGCGGCACCGCGACACTACTGGGCGGTGATCCCTGGGAGCGCGCCGCTGAGCTGCACCGGCGGCTGGCGTATGTGCCCGGCGATGTGAACCTGTGGCCCAATCTCACCGGCGGCGAGGTGATCGACCTGATGGGCAAACTCCGCGGGGGCCTGGACGAGAAGCGCCGCGCAGAATTGCTGGAACGCTTCGATCTGGACCCGACCAAGAAGGGCCGCACCTACTCCAAGGGCAACCGGCAGAAGGTGGCGCTGGTGGCGGCCCTGGCCTCGGATGTCGAGCTGCTCATGCTCGACGAACCGACCTCAGGGCTCGACCCGCTCATGGAAGCGGTGTTCCAGGAATGCATCGACGAGGTGGTGAAACAACACGGCCGTACCGTCCTGCTGTCCAGCCATATCCTGGCCCAGGTCGAGGCGCTGTGCGATCGGGTGACGATCATCCGCCACGGCAAGGCCATCGAATCCGGCAGCCTGGCCGACCTGCGCCATCTCACCCGCACCTCCATCGCCTGCGAGACCGTCCGCCCGCCGACCGGCCTGGACGAGCTCACCGGCGTGCACGATCTGGTGGTGGAAGGCACTCGTGCCCGGTTCCAGGTCGATACGGTCGATCTGGACGCGGCCATCAGCCACCTCGCCGGCTTCGGGATTCGAACGCTCACCAGTCAGCCGCCCACGCTGGAAGAGCTGTTCCTGCGCCACTATGGTGACGAGCTCGCCGCCTCGGGGGTGCAAGAATCGTGACCACCGAGACGCTGACCGGCACCGGCATCCTCACCCGCTTCTTCCTGCGCCGGGAACGGATCGCGCTGATCTTCTGGCTGCTCGGCGGCACCTTCGTCTACTACTCGCAGGCCGTCGGCGTGGATCTCGCCTATCCGACCCAAGCCGATCTGGACCGAGTCGCGGCCAGCATGCAGGGCAACGCCGCCATGGTGGCCATGGCGGGCCCACCCCGGGTGCTCGACACCATCGGCGGCCAGGTGGCGTTCCAGGCCAGTGCTTTCGGCATGATCGTGGCCGGGTTGATGAGCATGTTCCTGGTGGGCAGGCATACCCGCGCCAACGAGGAGACCGGCCGCGACGAACTCATCCGGTCCGGTGTGGTCGGCAGGCATGCCGCCTTCACCGGCGCGACCCTCGTGGCCGTGCTGGCCAATCTGGTCTACGGCCTGGCGGTGGCGTTGAGCCTGATCTCCTACGGCCTGCCCGCGGCCGGGTCGATCGCGCTCGGTGTCGGCGCCACCTGCGCCGGCCTGGTGTTCATGGCGATCGCGCTGCTGGCGGCCCAGCTCACCGAGAGCACGCGCGCGGTCTACGGCATCACCGGTGCGGCGATCGCGGTCGCGTATGTGCTGCGCGCGGTCGGCGACGTGGGCAACGGGGTGCTCTCGTGGTTGTCGCCGCTGGGCTGGGGTCAGGCCATGCGTCCCTATGACGGCGAGGTCTGGTGGCCGGCGCTGCTCTCGCTCGCCATGGCCGTCGCGATCACGCTGGCGGCGCGGCGGGTGCTCGATCACCGCGATTTCGGCGCGGGCGTGCTGCCACCGCGGCCGGGTCCGGCGCGGGCAGGCGAATCATTGCGGAGCGCGTTCGGACTGGCGTGGCGGTTGCAGCGGGGATCGCTGATCGGCTGGTCGATCGGGATGCTGCTGGCCGGACTGGCTTTCGGATCGATCGGCGACGATGTGGGCGATCTGCTCGGCGATGTCGATCTCGCCGAGCTGCTGGGGCAGGACGTGGGCAGCCTGGTGGACGCCTTCTACGCCATGTCGGCGGGTCTGCTGGCGTTGATCGGTTCGGCCTACACGACCTCCGCGGGTCTGCGGCCGCGCGCGGAGGAGGCGGCCGGGCGGGTGGAGCCGCTGCTGTCCACCGATCTGCCGCGATTGCGCTGGCTGTCCGGGCATCTGGTGATCATGCTGGCCGGGTCGGCGGTGGTGCTGGCGCTCGGCGGGTTCGGCATGGGCCTGATGTACGGCGTGATGACCGGAGACATGTCGCAGCTGCTTCCGCTGCTGGGCGCGTCGCTGACCTATCTACCCGCGGTGTGGGTGCTGGGCGCAATCACGGTGGTGCTGTTCGGGTTTGTGCCACTGGCCACCGTGGGGGCCTGGATCGCACTGGCGTTCTGCTTCGTGGTGCTGATGTTCGGGGCGACGCTGAAATTCCCGGATTGGTTGATGAGCATCTCCCCCTTCGACAACATCCCGTTGGTGCCGGCCGTGGATTTCGCGCCGGGGCCGGTGCTGACCACCGCGGTCGTCGCACTGGTTCTGTGTGCGGTGGGCGCGTTGGGTTTCCGGCACCGGGATATCGAGACCAACTGATCCGTCATCGCAGATAGGCCCCGGGCCGCTTCCCGTCACCAACGGGAAGCGGCCCGGATCCTCACCGCACCGACAACGGCGGCGACGGCGGGAAGACCACCAGCATCGCGGCCAGCGCCCGGTGAAACGGTCCGGGACGCCAGCTCAGCTGATCGGCCGGCACCGCCAACCGCATCTCCGGCAGCACATCGAGCAGCTGGTCGATCGCGTCCTGCACCACCAGATACGCCACCGATTTGGCCGGGCACGCGTGCGGTCCGGCACTCCACGACAGATGTGACCGGTTGTCGAGGTAGCGGCCCGCGCTGACCTCGGGATCGTTGTTGCACCCGGTCATGCTGATCACCACCGGCTGATGCGCGGGCAGCCACACGCCGTCGATGAGGATCGGCTGGCGCGGATAGCTCACGCAGAAATTCGCCATCGGCGGGTCGGTGAACAACACCTCGTCGAGCGCGTCGCGGGTGGACAGGCTGCCGCCGAGCACGCTGCCCGCGAAGCGATCATCGGTCAGCATCAACAGTACGGTATTGACGATCAGGTTCTGTTGCGGCTCGATGCCCGCCCCGTAGAGCGTGACCAGCTGATGGATCATCTCTTCTTCGGTCAGGGCCGCCGGGTGGTTCAGCAGCCGGGTGGCGATATCGTCGCCGGGGTTCACCCGCTTATCGGCGACCAATTCCATGACCGCCTCGGTGATCATGGCATTGCCGCGCTCGGCGTCGATGCCGTCGAAGATCGCCTGCATGCCGGTGGCCACCCGCTGGCCCAGTTCGGCCGGGAATCCGAGGATTTCGTTGAGCACGGCGAAAGTGAGCGGGAACGCGTACTGACTGATCAGCTCCGCGGAGCCGGACTCGCAGAAGGTATTGATCAACGGGATGGCGATCTTTTCGACCGTGCTGTGCAGCGTGTGCAGATCCACGCCGTTGATGGCCTCGGTATAGGCCTGCCGGTACCGGGCATGCTCGGCGCCGGTACTACGCAACGCCTGCGGGCGCCACTCCAGCAGCGGCAGCACCGGGCAGTCCGACGGAATATCCTTCTGCCATACGCGCGGGTCGGCGGGGAAATGGTCCGGATCGTTGAGGATGCGCACCGCCGTGCGATATCCGATCACCAGGGTGGCGGGTACACCGGGCGCCAGTTCCACCGGGACCAAGGCGCCGTAGCGCTCGCGCATCTCCCGGTAGGCGCGGTGCGGATCGGCGGCGAATTCGGCCGCGTAGAGCGAGATACGAGGCCCGTCGGTATCCATCGGCATGGCGCGGGCGACGGGACAGGATCGGCCGGTGTCGGCGAGTTGGTGCATGGTCACGATACGAACTCCAGGTCTGACCTCGGCGAAGGCGGCCGGACGGTGCCGGGTCACCGTCGGGTCGTCGCCGTAGGGGCGGACTCGGGCGCGCCGCTGCGCCCGGATGCCCTGCCCACGAGAAAAACGATCGGCGAGTGCGGTGACGCCGTCCGGCTGTGCGCACAGCCGATGCGAAGTCCGCGGCCTCGCTGTCTGCTCCCGAACCGCGTTCGACAGCAGCGGTCTCACTTACCCTCCGCCCCCTTCGTGCGGGCAACTCCCGGTACCCGTTGTCCAGCTGAAGGCCCGACTGTACCGCCGCGACGCACGCCCCCGCGAGCGAACAGAAATACTCGTATTTCGTTGTGAGAGTTCACCAATCGACAGCTCACGCTCGGCAACCGGGGCGCGCGGCCACGTCGTTGCCAGCGCGAACGTCGCCGGCGCGAACCCCTGAACGCCGCCGCCCCGTCAGTGCGTGGGCAAGGGAGGCGATTTCGGGAATACCGCGGGCAGTGCCGACAGCGCACGATGGAACGGACCCGGCCGCCAGGTGAGCTGTTCGGCCGGGATCGCCAACGTCAGCTCGGGCAGCGCGTCCAGCAATTCATCGATCGCGTCGCACGCCACCAGATAGGCCACCGACCGCGCCGGGCAGGCGTGCGGTCCGGCGCTGAAGGCCAGATGCGAACGATTGTCGGCGTATTGCCCGTTGTTGATCGCCGGGTCGTTGTTGCAGCCGGTCATGCTGATCACCACCGGCTGATGCGCGGGCAACCACACGCCGTCGACCATGGTGGGCTGACGGGGATAGGTGCTGCAGAAGTTGGCCATCGGCGGGTCGGTGAACAACACCTCGTCGAGCGCGTCGCGCGTCGACAGGCTGCCATCGAGCACACTGCCGGCGAACCGGTCGTCGGTGAGCATCAGCCGCAGCGTATTGACGATCAGGTTCTGCAACGGCTCGATGCCCGCGCCGTAGAGCACCACCAACTGCTGCACCATTTCCGCGTCGGACAGGCGGGTCTCGTGACGCAACAACCGGGTGGTCAGGTCGTCGCCGGGCTCGCGGCGCTTGCGCTCGGTCAGCTCGGCCAGCGCCTGCTCCAGCATCGCATTGCCCTGTTCGGCGTCGATCCCTTCGAAGATCGCAGCCATT
>NZ_BAFY01000142.1 GCF_000308555.1 Nocardia cyriacigeorgica NBRC 100375
CGGCTCGATCACCCCACCGATATCGACAATCATTTCGTGGTCGATCCGCAGAAATTCGATTTCTACGCGATGGATTGCTGCCGGGTCGCCGGCGACGACAAGCTGGCCGAGACCTACGCCAGGCAGGTGATCGCCGACGCCACGCGCGCCGACGGTTCGCTGCGCAATCCGATGCGGGTGTCGGAGGCTCATCTGACCCTGGCCGTGGTGGCGGTGCGGCAACGCGATCTCGAACGTGCTCTCGACGAGGGCATGCAGGCGTTCTCCGGCAAGCGGCGGTCACTGCCGTCGCTGATGTGGATCGCCGGCGAGGTGGCCCGCGAGATCATCGAGCGCTTCCCCGGTGACCCGCGCACCCGGGCCTACCTCGATCAGCTGCGCGCGCTCGCACCCGACTGAACGTCCCAGCAGCGCTCACCCGAACCAGCCGATACCCGGAGCGAACACCGGCATACCGGACGCGGCCACGCCGAACGGGGGTTCTTCGCGCCGGTAGCGATCGCCCCGCTATTACCCTGTTCCCGGTGACCGATTCCGTCGACGGCTCCCCGAGCACCGAACCCGTGTACCGGGACGAGCGTCTTCGGCTGTTCTCCTTCGCCACCGCCGAGAAGCGCGCCGACTACCTGCGGGTCCTGGACGCTTTCGATCGGGCGCGCGCGGCCTATGTGGTGTTGCTGCACGCCGACGACGTCGCCGGCTGGATCGCTGCCGCGGAGAAGCCGGGCGGCGAGGCCGCCACCGAACTGACCCGGCTGACCGCGGCCGAGATCGGCCCGCTGCTCGACCAGCTGCACCGCTGGGGCGTGCTCGAACGCAGCTATGACGGATCCCGGGCGGCGACCCTGGCCGAATACCGCAACCGGCACTTCGTGTACCAGTTCGCCCAGGCCGGGTTCCAGGCCTACCGGGCGGTCGCTGGTGTACTGGAAGCCCGGCTGGATGATGTGGCGCTGCCGCGGCTGGTGCTGCCGGAACTGCTGGCCGACCTCGAAGCCCTGGCCGAGGCCAATCGGGGCGCCGATGCCGAACGCGTCTATCGCACGCTGCGCAGGCTCGATATCGCCCTGACCGATATGGCCGGGCACGCGGCGCAGTTCTATCTGTCGCTCGGTGACCTGGTCCGCACCACCGAGATCACGCCCGAAGCCTTCCTCGCCCACAAGGACGCCCTGCTCGCGCATATGCGCGAATTCGGGCTCGACCTGGCCCGATTCGCACCTCGGCTGGCCGCGGCAATCCTCGCGGTGGAGGCCACCGGGCTCGACGAGCTGATCGAACGCGCCGCGCGCTGCGATGAACGGGTATTGCTGAGCCCGGCACGGCGGCAGGCGGATTGGCGGTCGCGCTGGGAAGGGTTGCGCACCTGGTTCGTTCCGGCGGACGACGTCGCAGGCGCGAGCACCGAAGCCGAGCGGCTGCGGGAAGCCACCATGAGCGCGATCGCGGCGGTGTTGTCGCTGCTGCGGCGGGTCACCGAGACCCGCAAGGGCGGGGTGAGCAGGGAGTCGGCGCTGCGGCATCTCGCGGCCTGGTTCACCGCAGCGCCTACCGCGGAGGCTGCCCACGCCCTCTTCGACGCGGTGTTCGGACTGGGGCGTCCGCGTCATCTGGCCACCGAACATCCGGACGCCGATATCGTGCCGGCGATCCGATCCTGGTGGGAAGCACCACCCTTGGAGATCTCGCGGACGCTGGCCGAGACCGGGCGACCGCCCTCGGCCGGCGCGCCCGCTCGGATCCACCGCAATGACGCGGGGATTCGCCGGTTGCGCGAAGCCCAGTTGGCGGCCCAACGCGAGCGGGCCGCGGCCGCGCGGTCGCTGGCCGGCGCCGATGTGCACGAGCGGGTGCTCGACGAGCGCGAGACCGAGGTGCTGTTACGGCTGCTCGACGCCGCCTCGACGGCATGGGTGCCGGTGAGCGGGCGCGTCGGCGGGACCACCGGGTCCGACAGCGGCGTCACGCTCACCGTCTCCGCGCACAGCGGTTCCACGGTGGTGCGCACCGCCGCCGGGATGCTGCATCTGAACAATCGCAAGCTCGAGGTACGCCAGACCACGCGCGCTGCGGCCCGTGAGGTCGCGACGGGCACCGAGGGGGATCGAGCATGACCGCACACCGGCGCATCGACGCTCTGGCGCTGGACAACTATCAACGTGCCGCGCGCGTCGTACTGGCCAATCACCTGGTGACCCGCACCTATCCGGATCGCATCGCGCTGCCGCTGGTGCGGCGCTGGGCCACTGAGCTGCGCGAGGATCTGGCGGAGTTGTTCGGGTACCGGCTCGAAGTCACCGAGACCACCGCGCGAGTGTTCCCGGTGCTGGATCGGCTCGATGCGAGCAGGCCCGCCCGCACTCCCGCCGACCGGGTGTTCGATCGGCGCCGCTACGCGTACCTGGCGCTGGCGCTGGCCGCCCTGGGCCGAGCCGGCGATCAGATCACCCTGTCCGAACTCGCGGATCAGGTCGCGGTGTACACCGCCCAGATCGACGGCCTGGAGCTGGCGACCGAGCGCGCCGCCGACCGCGACGCCTTCGTCGATGCGGTGGGCTGGCTGGCCACCCGCGGTGCGTTGACCCTGGCCGACGGTGACGCGAGCGGCTGGGCCTCGGACCCGGCCGCAGGCGAGGCGCTCTACGACATCGATCGCGCGGTGGTGTTCGCGCTGTTCCGACCGCCGCGCGCCTTGCAGCACCTGCACAGCGTCCACGGGCTGCTCGGCGAACCCGCCGGGACCGGCCCGGCCTCGACTCGCCATGCCGAAGCGGCGCGACTGGTGCGGCGGGCATTGGTCGAGCGGCCGGTGGTGTACGCCGCCGACCTCGAGCCCGACGAAGTGCCACTGCTGACCCAGGATCGGATCATCGCCGAGGTCGAGCTGTTCACGGGTCTGCGGGCCGAACGCCGCGCCGAGGGTGTGGCTTTGATCGATACGTCCGGGCGATTGTCTGACGTCCGGTTCCCCGGCACCGGCACCCTCGCCCAGGTCGGCTTGCTGCTCGCCGGTGAGATCGCCGATCGCGTCCTCGATATCGATGATCCGATCGCGCGGCGCACCGGGAGCACCGAGCCCGCGTCCTCGCTCGCGGCCGATCTCGACGCGGCGATCCCGCAGGAATCGGTCTTCGAGCCGTTGAGTGAATTCGACACCGCGCCCACCGAATCCGACGAGCCACCCACCGAGCCCGTGCCGGAACCGGAATACCCGTTCGTCGAGACCGCCTGGATCGATGAGACCGTCCGCGCGCTCACCGATCGTTACGGCGCCACGTTCGCCGCTCAATGGCAGGCCGACGTGCCAGGGTTGACCAGCGAGGTCACCGCCTTGCTCGAACGACTGCGGTTGATCGTCCGCGTGCCTGGCGGGGTGCTGGTGCTGCCCGCGTTGGCGCGGTACCGAGGAGCAGTCGTCACCGTACGGGCGAAGAAATCTGCCGAGCTGTTCGTCACCGCGGCGGAGACGTTCCCGTCCCCGGGCACCGCCGAATCGAACGACAACGGGGAAGCGGCCGTGGACAGTGCCATCCCGGGCGCCGCAGCCGCGGCGGTGCACAGCGCCGAGGACCGACCTCACCCAGAACCCGTGCTGGACACGGCCGGTACGGAAGGAGCCGAGTAGATGACGCTCATTCACGGCGGGGTGCGATTCGTGCCCACCCGCGCGGGGATCGTGAACCTGTGGGACTACCGCGATCAGGAGTTCTGCTTCGCCGACGGCCGGTTGGTGCTGCGCGGGCCCAATGGTTCCGGTAAGACCAAGGCGCTCGAGGTGCTGTTCCCGTTCGTTCTCGACGGGCGGATCGAACCGCGCAGGCTCAACCCGTTCGCCGGTGAAGAGCGGACCATGAAGTCGAATCTGCTCTACCGCAAGCAGGAATCGGCCTACTCCTACGTGTGGATGGAGTTCGCGCGTGGCGACTGGGACGACCCCGAGGTGGTCACCGTCGGTATCGGCATGCGCGCCACGCGGTCCTCGGACAAGGTGACGCGCTGGTACTTCGTCGCCGACGGCCGGGTGGGCGTGGACTTCTCGCTGCTCGGCCCCGATGACCGGCCGTTCACCCGTAAACAGCTGGCCGAGCAGATCGGTTCGGATGCCATCGTGGACCGTCCGGTGGAGTACCGGGCCGCGATCGACGCGCGCATGTTCGGCCTCGGGCAGCAACGCTACGACCAGCTCATCAACCTGATCCTCACGCTGCGTCGCCCACAGCTGGCCAAGAACCTCGATCCGCGCGGCCTGTCGCAGGCGCTGACCGATGGTCTGCGGCCGCTGGACGAGCAGCTGATCATGGACGCGGCCCGCTCGTTCAGCGATATGGAGGAGGTCGGTCGCACGCTGGCGGGTCTGGTCCACGCCGACACCGCGACCAGGGACTTCGTCGCCGTCTACCGGAAGTACCTTGCGGTGCAGGCCAAGACCGACGTCGATCAGGTCGTCACCCGGTTGGACGCGGTCACCCATGCCTCGACCGCGCTGTTCGCGGCGACGGCGTTGCGTGAGCGCCGTGAGGGCGAGCGCACCGCCGCCGAAGCGCGCGCCGAGGACGCCGACCGCGCCTATGAGCAGGCGATCGCCGATCGGGAGACGCTGCAACGGTCGAGCGCCTACGAGGGCAAACAGCAGCTCGACGATCTCGCCGACGCCGTGCGCCGGCTGGAAGTGTCCGCCGGCGCACATCGCGACAAGGCGGTCAAGGCCGCGCAGACGCTCGACCAGCGCGCGCAGGAGGCCGAACGCGCTGCCGCAGCCGTCGCCACCACCGCCGCCGCCCTCGCCCGGGGTGAAGACGAATTGCGGTCCGCCGCCGAGGAAGCCGGCATCGCGTGGTCACCGCTGCCGGACGGGTCGCGGGCCGAACAGCTGACCGCCGCCGTGCGCGGGCACGCAGAGGAACGCGACGCCGACGTGCGCGCCGTCCGCCAGGCCCTCGGGCTGCTCGACACCGCGACCGCCGAGCGGACCAGGGCCGAACGCCTCGCCGACCGGGCGCGCACCGCCCGCGACGAGGCCGCCGCCGAGATCGCCCGCGCCGAAGCCACGGTGGCCGTCGCTCGCACCGAAGCGAGTGCCGCGCTGCGGGAGTGGTGGTCGGCGCACCGCGAGGTGTACGCCGCCGACGGCAACGACATCGTCGACGCGCTGGAGACCGCGCTCGCCCGGACCGGCGCCGACGAGATCGCGGGACTCTCGGAAATCCTGGCCGAGCATGCCGAACCGCTACTCGACGAGCTGCGCACCCGCCGTCAGGAAGCCAAGACCCGCGCGGGTGCCGCAGCCGAGCAGGTGCGCGAGCTCACCGCCGAACGTGATCGGGTTGCCGCCCAGCGTGACGACGCTCCCCCGCCCTCACCCACGCGCACCGACTCCCGCGACGGACGCCCGGGCGCACCGCTGTGGCAGCTGGTCCGTTTCGCCGACAACGTGCCTGCCGAGGAGGCAGCCGGTATCGAATCGGCGCTGGCCGCAGCCGGTCTGCTGGATGCCTGGGTGTGCGCCGGCACCGACCGGCCGGTCGAGTTCGATTCCGAGGTGTACCTGGTCCCGCTGCCGGAACATGAGCGTCCGACCGGCCGCACCCTCGCCGATGTGCTCGTCGTGGAGGACGACTCCGACGCGCTCGAGGTCCCGCGCGCGGAGGTCGCCGATGTGCTGGTGTCCATCGCTCTGGACGCCGGCGCCCGGACGAACTCGGGCGAGTACGGGCCTGCTGGCTCCCGCCCGGTTGCTGCCGACCAGGTCACCGTTTCGGCCTCCGGGCACTTCCGCAGCGGTATCCAGCTGGGCCGGTACCGCAAACCGCATGCCGAGTTCATCGGGAGCACCGCCCGCGCCCGCAGGCGTGAATTGCGTATTACCGAACTCGATCAGGCCATCGAGGCCGCCACCGCCGCTCAGCGCGCTGCCGCCGACGAAGAGACCGAGGTGAGCGCGCGGCTGGCCCGAATCAGCGCCGCCGCCAAGGCTTTGCCCCGGCCGACCGGTGTCACCGCTGCGTTGCGGGCCGTGTCCGAATGTGCCGGCATGCTGCGCTCCAAGTCCGAGGCCGCCACCCAGGCCGAGGCCGATCTCGACCACGCAGTGGGACAGGCGGCTGCGGCGGAGAAGGCGTTGCGCACCGCGGCCGTCGCGCACCGCACTCCGCGTGAGGCCCGCGAACTCGACGCCCTCGCCGCCGCGATCCGGCATTTCGAGAACACCGGCACGGGTTTGCTGCGGCTGCGCGCAGAATACGAGCGCGACCGCGAACGCGAGCGCGAGGCGGCCGACCGGCACGGCGAGGCACGCGATCTGGCCGAGGCGTTCGCCGAGGAGGCCGAGGCCGCGCAGGCCGGGTTCGAGGAACAGTCACGCAAACTCGAGACCCTGCGCGAATCACTCGGCGCGAGCGCCGCCGATATCGACCGCGATCTCGAACAGGCCCGCGAACGCATCGAGGCGGCCCGGGCCGAGCAGAAGGCCGCGCGCAAGGCCGCCAACGCGGCAATCGAAGCCGTCGGCGATGCGGAGGCCGCATACCGGACCGCCCACGAATCGCTGGGCACCGCGCTCACCGAGGTGCTCGCCGATGTGCGCGCGCTGGCGCCCTACGCCCAGCCCGATCTGCTGGCGTTGCTCGGCGCGAACACCGAATGCCGGTGGCCCAGCAGTGAAGCGGCGTGGTCGACGCCGGATCAGCTGCTGTACCGGATCGCTTCGGCAGGACCGGAATCGGAGCCTTCGGTGCTACCCGACGAGGTCGCCGAACTGTTCGCCGAACTGCGTACCGCGACCGAGTCGGTGCGCGCGACCGAAGCGGGCCGCAAATCCACCCGCAGCGCGGTAACCACGGCGCTCCAGGAATTCGACGCCGCCTTGGCCGCCTCCGGCCGCGACTACCGCGTGCACTGGGACGCCGCCGACGGGCTGACCGTGGTGCGGGTACACGACGAACACGGCGTCGCCCCGCTCGCCGACTTCGCGACCCGCGTCGACGCCGCCCGCCGCGATCAGGAACTCCTGCTCACCGACGCCGAACGCCGCATCCTCGAAGACGCCCTGCTCACCGGCCTGGCCCAGCAGATCCACGAACGCACCAGCGACGCCCGCGAACTCATCAGCCGGATGAGCGCGGAGATGAAGCAGCGACGCATGTCCTCCGGCAACACCATTGGCGTGCACTGGCTGCTCGCGGACGGTTTGTCCGACGCCGCACGCGCGATGTGCAAACTGCTCGACCGCGACACCTCCGCGCTGAGCGCCGACGATCTGGCCGCGATCCGAGCCCATTTCGCGTCCGAGATCCGGGCCGCCCGCGCCGCCCACCCGGAACGCTCCTATCCCGAGATCCTCGCCGCCACCCTGGATTACCGCACCTGGCGGGTGTTCTCGTTCACCCTGATCTCCGCCGACGGCACCGAAGACCGCCTCACCGTCGCCCGCCACAGCGCCCTGTCCGGCGGCGAACAATCGGTCTCCCTGCACCTGCCGCTGTTCGCCGCCGCCCACGTCATGCTCGACTCCGCCGACCCGCAGGCCCCGCGCCTGCTCGCCCTCGACGAAGCATTCGCCGGCGTCGACGACAACGGCCGCAGCGAACTACTCGGCCTCAGCGTCCAATTCGACCTCGACCTGTTCATGACCGGCTACGACCTGTGGATCACCTACCCCCACGTCCCCGCCTGCGCCCACTACGACCTCGCCCACTCCACCGCCGAGAACACCGTCAGCGCCACCCTCCTCGTCTGGGACGCCGGCGACCTCCTCGCCGAACACGACGGCACCGACCTCACCACCGCCCTCCACTCCCCCAACCGGTGCCGGTTGCCCCATTCGATCCATGGAGGGTTGCCGTTGGAACCCGTCGCGTGAATCGCCGGACCACCGTCGCGCGGACACCCGGCAGGGCCACCACATCCGGCCGGAACTCGCCCCCTCATTCCCCATCCGGCCACCAGATCGCCAACGCCAGCACGAGCAGCGGCAATCCGATCGCGACCGCGAACCCGCCAATCTCCCACCAGCTCACCGCCCGGACCCGACCGTCGCCCACCTCGCGAACGACAGGCGCGGTAGCACCACTTCAACGTCGGCAATCTCCATCACGCTGTTCAGTTCCAGCGGGCTGAGATGCTCTGGTGCGGGCAAGATCACCACCTCCGCTTGCGCATTGCGTACCTGGTCGGCCACGGGAAGCACCGAGAACCGATGCGGCCAGACCACCCGATACCCGAGCTTCCGAGCCAGGCGTTGAATCTGCGCCGCATCCCAGTCGGGGGCGGTGCTCACGTCGTGGTCGATCCATCCGAACGCGATCGGATTGTTCAC
>NZ_BAFY01000141.1 GCF_000308555.1 Nocardia cyriacigeorgica NBRC 100375
AGCTGTCTTCCAATGTCGGTAGCGGTACCCGGGGCAGCTGGTCCTCGGCGGCAAACGTGCGTTCGGTCAAGTCTGATTCCTCGGTGTGAGTCGATGTCAGGCGGGGCGGGAGAGGTAGAGATTGGCGTAGAGCCAGCCACTGTCTTCCCGGTCGGTCGGATCGATTCCGTTGGCGGACAGAGTATTCAACACCTGCGCCTGTTCGGCATCGGAGGCGAAGCGGCGCTGCGCGAAATCGCCTGGCATCCGTTCGGTGCGGTAGCCGAGGGCCGCCAGCTCGCCCTCGATCGCGTCGAAGCCGTACATGCGCAAGACGAAGTGTGCCATCCACGGCCTGCGTTCGGGGTCGGCGGTGGCCACCCGGAGCAGGGTCTTCTCGGTGACGTAGCCGATACAGCCGGTCGAGATCACCAGATCGGCCGCGGCCAGGATCCGGCGCTGCTCGTCGGTGGGGTCGGTGGCCTCGAGATCGGCGTGGACGATCTCGTGCAGCAAGCCGGCGGCGTGAGCGTAGTCCAGGGCGGGACGCGAGGCGTCCATGCCGACGAAGCGAACCTCCGGACGGGTGTCGTCGGCGGCCAGGCGGGCCCGGTCAAGGGCGATGAGCGCGGCCGGATCGTCGGCGTCGACCGCGCTGTAGTACTCCCCCAGTTCCTCGATGGTCGTGTCCAGCCGCAGCAAGGCCGCGTTGACGCCGTAGGAGCAGCCGATATCGAGCACGGTGGGCGCGCTCACCCCGGTGGCGTCGCGGTATTCGGCGAGCTGCTGCTCGAAATGCGGCTTCGCCAACTGCGGTATGCAGTAATCCAATTCGGCCATGCGCGCGTAGTAGGCGCGCGGATCGGGGCGGTCGTAGATGTCGTCGAAGGAGGCTTTCCCGGTGGTGTGCATAGGCACGGACACGATGGTTCCTCTCGGGTCGAACTGTGCTGCTCAGTCGAGTAGCCGGTCGCCACGGACGGCGTCGGCCGCGGCGTGATGGTCCGACAGCACCCGCCCGAAGAGCTGGCGGGTGCGTTCCACGGTGCCGATGACACCTGGTCGGTCGCTGTAGGCGAAGATCGCCGTATGCCGTTGGGTGCGGCCGCTCACCGGGGAGACCCGGTGCAGGGAGTAACGGCCCTGGAACAGCTGTAGATCGCCCGGGCGCAGCTCGAGCCGCTGGATGAGGTGCTCGCCCGAGCCGGTCAGTACCGCGCGCACGTCGTCCAGGTTCTCCGCGTGCGGCGAGCGGATACCCGGGCAGTATTCGAAGACTCCCCCCGCTTCGGGCGCCTGGGTGAGCATGCTGACGGTGTATTCGTTGGTGTCGAAATGCCAGGGATGTGACATGCCCGGCGCGACGACGTTGAGCACGAGACCGGCCAGTGGGTCGGCGAATTCGTGCAGGCCGGGCAGGCCGAAGCAGTCGGCGACGAACCGCTGGAACAGCTGACTGGTGTAGAGCTGATGGATCAGCGCGCCGGCGTCGATCCGGTCGCGTGGGACGAAGGCGTTGCCGCGTTCGAGCACGATGCGGCCCGGATGATCCTCGGGCAGTTCGGTATCGAGGGGAATGTTGTAGGCGTTGACCCGTTCCACCTGATAGTGGGCGTGCGGGGCCATCTGTTCACCCTGATCGCGCAGCCGCTCGTGCAGCTGCGGCCGGATGAATTCGCGCAGCACGGTACATCCGTCCTGCGCCAGGTCGGCTCGCGCAGCCGCCACCGCCGCACGCCAACCGGCGCTGTCGGGTTCGGTGATCGGAAAGCGAGTGGTGTCGACGATCTCGTCCAGGGCTACCGTCGCTGCCATAGCGACATTGTTATCGGACTATTCCCGACACGCCCGGGTTTTCCTGAGATAGGCGGTGACAATCGTCACGGACCGTTCGGTCTTGTTGTCTGGCAACACATTCGACCGGCGCCGATGCCCGAACCGGCGACTTCGCGACTCAGGCGTGGTCCACCGGGTACCGAGTATTCAGCACCTCACCCAGGTCGGCCATGGTGAGTTCGACCAGAGAATCGCGTTGGGTGCGGGTGGGTGCTTCGGGCACCGCGATCTCACACGGCACCACCAGGACCGCGCAGCCGGCCGCCTCCGCGGCCGCCACCCCGGTGGGCGAGTCCTCGACCGCCACACAGGTTTTCGGGTCGAGGCCGAGGAGTTCGGCAGCGCGTAGGTACACGTCGGGTTCAGGCTTGCCGTGCGGCACCTCGTCGCCGCAGACCGAGGCGTCGAAGTATTCCCGGCCGAGGGTGTCCAGGCCGAACTCGGCCAGCGAACGCTTGGTGTTGGTCACCAGCGCGCTCGGCAGTCCTGCCGCGCGCACCATCGCCAGCGCGTCCTTCGCACCCGGACGCCACGGAATGGGTTCGGCCATCAGCTCGGTCACGCGCCGCTCCAGGAATTCGCCCGCGGCGCGCATCGCGTCCGGATGCGGATCGAGGCCGAGGCCGGTGAACACGATGCGCAAAGCGTTGGGGCCGGAGGCTCCGATCAACGACCGGCGCAGTTCATCGGTCATCTCGGAGCCGAGATCGACGGCGAGGTCGCGTACGGCGACGTCCCACGGTTTCTCCGAATCGAGCAGCGTGCCATCCATATCCCACAGCACACCGGCAGGCCGCGTGTTCACCCGTTCCTCTCCTCTGTGTATTCCCCCTACAGTCCCGAATTGGCGATCAGCAACCGCCCGTTGTCCGAGGCGACCTGGATCCACCGGCTCTCGGTGGAGGTCGAACCGTCCTTCAGGGTATAGGTCAGCGAGACCGTCGCCCCGGTGTCCCCGTTGGGTGTGACGCTGTGCACGGTGACGGCGCTGATGCCGGACCAGAAGTTCAGGTAGTCGCTGTAGCCGGTCTGCGCCTGATAGGCGGGCGAGAGCTGCGACCAGGCAGCGGCGGCGTTGCCCGGCAGCATGCCGTAGTACCCGCTGACGAACTGCACCACCCGTTCCGGAGTCGGCGGGCCGGCCGGGGTCGAGGTCGTGGATGTCGTCGAAGTGGGGGTGGCCGAGGTCGTGGTCGTGGTGGTCGTCGGCGCCGTGGTGGTGTCGTCGCCGGATTCCCCCGTCTCGGATCCTTCGGGCGCGACCGCGTCCACCGAGGGCTGCGCGGCGGTCACCGATGACGTCCCCTGCCCGCCCGCCGACGGTTCCCCGCCACCATTGACCGCGGCGGCGACCAGGGCCACGAGCACGAGGACACCCGCTGAAGCTGCCGCGATCAGGGCGATCATGCGACCGCGACCCGAACTCGACGACGGCGGTACCGGCCCACTGGGAACCGTGCCCGGCGCCGCGGCCGCGACCGGCCGGGCAGGCATGGGGCCAGGCGTGGGCCCGGCCACCGGTCGCGGCACCGCCTGGGTGGCGGCGGACGAGCCGACGGGCTCCGGGCCGGACGACGGATGCGGGAGCACCTTCGTCGCGGCGGGAACGGCCACCCGTGGAGCGCGCCCCGCCGCAACGTCTTCCAGCGCGCGCCGAGCTTCCTTCATGGTCGGGCGTTCCTCGACGGTGGCGGCCAGCAGCCGCATCAGCACCGGGCCGAGATCGCCCGCCTTCTCCGGCGGCCGCACCTGGGCGCGCGCCACCGCGTGCAAGACCGCGAGCGGATTGTCGCCCTCGCCGAAGGGCGGTGCGCCCTCGACCGCCGCGTACAGCGTGGAACCGAGCGCGAACACATCGGAGGCGGGTTCGGGGTTCTCCCCGCGCGCGACCTCGGGCGCGAGGTAGGCGGGGGTGCCGGCCAGGAAACCGGTCGCGGTGACGGTGACGTCGCCGACCGCGCGGGAGATGCCGAAGTCGGTGATCTTCACCGTGCCGTCGTCGGCGACCAGCAGGTTGGCGGGCTTGACGTCGCGGTGCACAATGCCCGCGTCGTGTGCGGCAGCGAGGGCCGCGGCGGCTTGGGCGCCGATCTCGGCGACCTCCATGGCGGGCAGGGTGCGCCCACCGGCGAGTTTGGCGGCCAGGCTCGGCGCGTCCATGTACTCCATGACCAGCCAGGGCTGTTCGTCTTCCTCGACGACGTCGAAGACGGTGATCGCGTTCGGATGGTGCAGGCGTGCCGCGATGCGGCCCTCACGCTTGGCGCGCAGTTTCGCCTCGAGGGCGGCCTCGCGGGTCAGGCCGGGGCCGAGCAGCACCTGCTTGACGGCCACCGTGCGCCGCAACCGGACGTCGGTGGCGCGCCACACCACGCCCATCGCGCCCGTACCGATCGGATCCGTGAGCCGATACCGTCCAGCGATCAACCGATCCGCCGTCATGAGGTTGTGCCCCTCCTGCTGTCCCGCCGAGTCCTCCAGCACTCCGCGCCCGGTCCAGGACTGGCCTGGAATCCCTACGCGCCGAAGTCGTTTGCACCGGTGAGCTTCAGGATGAACTCGCATCCGCCGACTGCC
Organism: Nocardia cyriacigeorgica NBRC 100375; assembly: GCF_000308555.1. Taxonomy (GTDB): domain Bacteria; phylum Actinomycetota; class Actinomycetes; order Mycobacteriales; family Mycobacteriaceae; genus Nocardia; species Nocardia cyriacigeorgica. The sequence goes on from NZ_BAFY01000141.1 coordinate 4,393, forward strand.
CCGGATGCAGTTGCCACCCTCCGACAATGGCATAAGCGTCCGACAGGTTCCAGCAGCGTTGCTGGTTTCACCCCCGCGGGCGGCGCGGCGGACGGGTGCCGTGGCGTTCTCACGCCGAACCGGCCGTCTCGTGCCTCCGAACCCCGCCCGCGCGCACGGGAAAAGCCCAGCTCACCGGGGTGCGTCAGCCGCGGCTGGCGCCTGTACCCCACCGGCGGCCGATTATCCGTGAGAACCGTCACAACCTGTCGCAATCGTGCCGCACGCGGCACCCCGAAGTCTGCCGGGGTGCCCCGCTCAGGCGTTGAAGTACTTCGCCTCCGGGTGCAGCAGCACGAACGCGTCGGTGGATTGTTCCGGATGCAGCTGCAGTTCTTCCGACAGCGTGACACCGATGCGTTCGGCGTCGAGCAGGTCGACGAGTTTGGCACGGTCTTCCAGGTCGGGGCAGGCGCCGTAACCGAAGGAGTAGCGCGCGCCGCGATAGCCGAGCTTGAAGTACTCCTGCACGTCCTCGGGGTCGGATTCGGCGACCGAATGGCCGTCGAGCACCAGTTCTTCCCGGACGCGGCGGTGCCAGTATTCGGCGAGCGCCTCGGTGAGCTGGACGCCGATGCCGTGCACCTCGAGATAGTCGCGGTAGTTGTCGGCGGCGAACAGTTCGTTGGCGAAGTCGGCGATTGGCTGGCCCATGGTGACCAGCTGGAAGGGCAGCACATCCACCTGGCCGGTCTCGGCGGCGCGTTCGCGGGAGCGGATGAAGTCGGCGATGCACAGGAACCGGTCGCGCTGCTGGCGCGGGAAGGTGAACCGATACCGCTCCGGCGCGCCGGGTTCGGGTTCGGTCAGCACGATGACGTCATCGCCTTCCGACACCGCGGGGAAGTAGCCGTAGACGACCGCCGCATGCTGGAGCACGCCCTCGGTGGACAACCGGTCCAGCCAGGCCCGCAGCCGGGGACGGCCCTCGGATTCGACCAACTCCTCATAGCTGGGCCCGTCACCGCCGCGCTGTCCGCGCAGACCCCACTGGCCCAGGAACAGCGCACGTTCGTCGAGCAGCCCCGAATACTCGTGCAGCGCCAGGCCTTTGATCACGCGGGTTCCCCAGAACGGCGGCACCGGCACCGGCAGGTCGGCGGCCACATCCGAACGTTCCGGGACCACGACCGGTGCCTCCGCGGCCTTGCGTTCGGCGGCGATGCGCTTGGAGCGTTCATGGCGGGCCTTACGTTCGGCGGCCCGCTCCCGTTCGGCGATGGCTTCGGGGCTGTCGGGGTCGGGACCGCCGCCGCGCTTGCGGGCCATGATGTCGTCCATCAGCCGCAGCCCTTCGAAGGCATCGCGGGCGTAGTGCACGTCGCCTTCGTAGACCTCGGTGAGGTCGTTCTCCACGTAGGAGCGGGTCAGCGCGGCACCGCCGAGGAGCACCGGGAACTGCCCGGCCATGCCTTTGGCGTTGAGCTCCTCGAGGTTTTCCTTCATCACCACAGTAGACTTCACCAGCAATCCGGACATGCCGATGACGTCGGCCTTCTTGTCCACCGCGGCATCGAGGATGGTCGAAATCGGTTGTTTGATGCCGAGATTGACCACTTCGTAGCCGTTGTTGGACAAGATGATGTCGACCAGGTTCTTGCCGATGTCGTGCACGTCGCCCTTGACGGTGGCCAGCACGATCCGGCCCTTGCCGGAATCGTCGGTGGCCTCCATATGCGGTTCCAGGTAGGCGACCGCGGCCTTCATCACCTCGGCCGATTGCAGCACGAACGGCAGCTGCATCTGCCCGGAACCGAACAGCTCACCGACGGTCTTCATGCCCGCGAGCAGGGTTTCGTTGATGATCTGCAGCGGCGGCACCTGCGCCATGGCCTCGTCCAGGTCGGCTTCCATGCCGGCCTTCTCACCGTCGACGATGCGCCGCTCCAACCGCTCGAACAGCGGCAACGCCGCCAGCTCCTCGGCGCGCGAGGCCTTCGACGACGACGCCGACACACCCTCGAACAGCTGCATCAGCTTCTGCAACGGGTCATAGCCGTCGCGGCGGCGGTCATAGATCAGATCGAGCGCGGTCTCGCGCTGCTCCTCGGGGATGCGGGCGATCGGCAGGATCTTCGAGGCGTGCACGATCGCGCTGTCGAGCCCGGCCTGCACGCATTCGTGCATGAACACCGAGTTCAGCACCTGCCGCGCGGCCGGGTTCAGGCCGAAGGAGATATTGGATAGGCCGAGGGTGGTCTGCACGCGCGGGTGGCGACGCTTGAGCTCGCGGATCGCCTCGATGGTCTCCAGGCCGTCGCGCCGCGACTCCTCCTGACCGGTACCGAGGGTGAAGGTCAGGGTATCGATGATGATGTCGGACTCGTCCAGACCCCAGGTGCCGGTGATATCGGCGATCAGGCGTTCGGCGATCTCGACTTTCTTCTCGGCCGTGCGGGCCTGGCCCTCCTCGTCGATGGTCAGCGCGACGACGGCCGCGCCGTGCTCGGCGACCAACCGCATGATCTGCTGATACCGCGAATCCGGGCCGTCGCCGTCCTCGTAGTTCACCGAGTTCACCGCGCAGCGCCCGCCCAGGTGCTCGAGCCCGGCCTGCAGCACCGGCGGCTCGGTGGAGTCGAGCATGATCGGCAAGGTCGACGACGTCGCCAACCGGCTCGCCAGCTCGCTCATGTCGGCGGTGCCGTCGCGGCCGACGTAGTCGATGCACAGATCCAGCATGTGCGCGCCGTCGCGGGTCTGGTCCTTGGCGATATCGAGGCACTTCTGCCAGTCGCCGGCCAGCATGGCTTCACGGAAAGCCTTGGAGCCGTTGGCATTGGTGCGCTCGCCGATCATCATGACGCTGGCGTCCTGCGCGAACGGCACCGCCGTGTACATGCTCGACACGGCGGGCTCGTGCACCGGATCGCGACGTTGCCCGATCGGCGGCAGAGTCGGCTCGATCTCCCGGACCGCCTCGGTGACCTGGCGGATGTGCTCGGGCGTGGTGCCGCAGCAGCCGCCAACCAGGGCCAACCCGAACTCCGAGACGAAGCCCGACAGGGCCACCGCCAGCTCTTCTGGCGTCAACGGGTATTCCGCGCCCTTGGCGCCGAGCACCGGCAGACCCGCGTTCGGCATGACCGACACCGGGATGCGGGCATGGCGCGACAGATGCCGCAGATGCTCGCTCATCTCATCGGGGCCGGTCGCGCAGTTCAGCCCGATCATGTCGATGCCCAGCGGCTCGAGCGCCGTCAACGCGGCCCCGATCTCGCTGCCGACCAGCATCGTGCCGGTGGTCTCCACGGTGACGTGAGTGATGATCGGGATCCGGCGACCCGCGCGCTCCATGGCCCGCCTGCTGCCGGTGACCGCCGCCTTGACCTGCAGCAGGTCCTGGCAGGTCTCGATCAGAATGGCGTCCGCTCCGCCGTCGAGCATGCCGAGCGCGGCCTCGGAGTAGGCATCGCGCAACGCCGCGTACGGCGCATGACCCAGCGTCGGCAGCTTGGTACCCGGCCCCATCGAACCGAGCACGTACCGGGCCGAGCCATCCGCGCCCGGTCCCATCTCATCGGCCACCTCACGCGCGAGGCGGGTGCCCTTCTCCGACAGTTCCCGGATCCGGTCGGCGATGTCGTAATCGGCCAGGTTCGGCAGGTTGCACCCGAAGGTGTTGGTCTCGACGGCGTCCGCCCCGGCCTCGAAGTAGGCGCGATGGATGCCGCGCAGCACATCGGGGCGGGTGTCGTTGAGGATCTCGTTGCAGCCCTCGAGGCCACGGAAATCGTCCAATGTCAGATCCGCGGCCTGCAACATCGTGCCCATCGCGCCGTCGCCGATGACGACACGACGAGCGAGCGTGTCGAGAAGCGTGGTATCGAACGCGGTGGAGCTGGACGCAGACATGCACCCAGGGTAGAGGGTGCGTACAGCGTTCCGCGCGCCATGTCCAGTTCACCGTGCGCCCGGACACATCCAGGACAACGGTGCCGGGTGGTTGCCAGACCACCCGTGCGCGCACCGCCGATGGCCGCGCCCGACACGCGCGGCGGCGAATACCGCGTCGCGGACACAGCACATCGGCTCTGGTCGTAGGCTGGCTCGGGTGAACTCGAGTGAATCTCCGGCCTCGCCCGGCCCGGAACTGCCGCCGTTGCGGAATCCGGTACTCGTCGCTGCCTTCGAGGGCTGGAACGACGCCGGCGACGCCGCCAGCGGTGCGGTGGAACACCTCGAACTGATCTGGGATGCCAGACCGCTGGCCGAACTCGATTCCGAGGACTATTACGACTACCAGGTCAATCGGCCGATGGTGCGTCAGGTCGACGGCGTGACCAGGGAGATCGTGTGGCCGGCCACGGTGCTGACGGTGTGCTCGCCGCCGGGCAGCGACCGCGATGTGGTGTTGCTGCGCGGTATCGAGCCCAATATGCGCTGGCGCCGGTTCTGCGCCGATCTGCTCGAACTCATCGATCAGCTCGAGGTGCAGACCGTGGTGATCCTCGGGGCGCTGCTCGCCGATACCCCGCACACCCGTCCGGTGCCGGTGACCGGGTCCGCCTACAGCAAGGAGGCGGCAGAGCGCTTCAACCTGGAGCAGACCCGCTACGAGGGCCCCACCGGGATCACCGGCGTGCTGCAGGATCAGTGCGTGAAGGCGGGAGTGCCCGCGGTGTCGTTCTGGGCGGCGGTGCCGCATTACGTCTCACAGCCACCCAACCCCAAGGCCACCATCGCGTTGCTGCACCGGGTCGAGGACGTCCTCGATATCGAGGTGCCGCTGCGGGAGCTGCCCGCCCAGGCCGAGGAGTGGGAGTCGACGGTCAACGAGATGACGGTCAACGACGAGGAGATCAGCGAGTACGTCCGCTCCCTCGAGGAGCGCGGTGACGCCGCGAGCGATCTCAACGAGACCATGGCCAAGATCGATGGCGACGCCATCGCCGCGGAGTTCGAGAAGTATCTGCGCCGCCGCGGACCCGGCGGGTTCGGTCGCTGATCGCGACTCCGCGGGCACGGGGCCCGGCGCGCCGGGCTCAGCCCGCGGTGGACGCGGATACCGTGCGGGCGACGGGCTCGGCACCGCGGCAACCGATTTCGGGCGGCGCTGCGCCCGGCGTGCTCAGGTTTGCAGCGTCCAGACCGTGGCCTCCGCATCGCTGGCCAGCTTCGCGAGCAGCAGGTCCCGCGGAATCGTCTGGCCGGCAAGGTGATCGAGCGATGGCACCACCACGTGGTGGGCGTCGGCTCGTTTCAGTTCCTGGGTGAGCTCGGCGAACGCGGTGCCGTCACCCGGTGTCGATTCATGGAAAGTCGCGGCGAAGCAGAGGCCTTCGGCCCGAGCCCGCGCCCGTAGCGCGGCTTCCAGCTCGTCGCCATGGCCTTCGGCCAAGTCGTCACGCAAATATCCATAGATCAACGCTTCCACCCGTACCTCCTGGGTCTTTCCCCGCCGTGGCGGGGAGCAGTGCGCCTCCGGGATCTCCCCGCGGATGCGGGGGTGTTGCGCTGGGCCGTACCAACATCGGCCCATCTCGATCATGTCCGATCAACAGCGGCGAAAGCAGATGTCAACCCACTGACATCTAGGTGCCCTATCCGGTGCACCGAAAGTTAACTGGTGCGATACTACAGACGTGGCCGCTACTGACGATCGACCCGTCTGGGCTGTTCGGATGCGTTCGGAGCGCGACGCGAGAGGGTGGTCACAAGCAGACGCCGTCCGCGCCATGCGCGCCAAGTCATCCCACAACCTGCCGACCGACAGTACCTTGCTGCGTAACTGGCGTCGGTGGGAATCGGGCGAGTCGCGGCCCGACGAGTTCTACGCGCCCATCATCGCGGCGGCTTTCGATACCGTCACCGCGGCGTTCTTTCCGAAGTCGCGACCCAACCGCGACGACGAGCTGCTGGCCGCAACCGGAATGGACACACTGGAATTCATCGGTCGGCTGCGCATGTCGGATGTCTCCCCCGCCACCCTCGAGGCCATCCGCATCACCGCCGAACGGTTGTGTTGTGAATACCCCTATACGGATCCACACGAATTGCATATCGAAGGCACCAATTGGTTGCGCCGGATCACCTCGCTGCTCGACGGCAGGCTCACCCTGTCCCAGCACCGCGAGGTGCTCGAGTTGGCGGGCTGGGTGGCGTTGCTGGTGGGTTGTGTCGATTACGATCTCGGCCGCCGCACCACCGCCGAGGCGACCCGCCGTGCGGCGCGTTCGCTGGGCCATGAGGCCGAGAATGCCGAAATCGTCGGCTGGAGTGCGGAAATGGCGGCCTGGTTCGCCCTGACACAGGGCAACTACCGCGGTGCGATCGATGCCGCGGATCCGACTGCGGCCAACTGTGATTCGCTGGGCGTCGGGGTCCAGCTGGCCGCGCAGCGCGCCAAGGCGTGGGCGCGCATCGGCGATCGCCGCGAGGTGGACAAGGCGTTGTCGGCCGGACGCGCGATTCTGGAT